>NZ_JBNFOL010000009.1:0-136141 GCF_057364765.1 Brevibacterium sp. LAARM3_SD1
GCGTTTGGCTAGTGAGAGGGCTTCAGGCATGGCCCGAAGTGTGTCAACAACGTATTGAGACATACTGTCAGCAACGTAATGAGTCAGGTTGTCAGCAACGTAATGAGACAACACAGCCCAGCAACCTGACGCGAGGTTGCTGGGCCGCCGTCAGGTAGTAACTAGGGGGTTGGGTGGGGCTATGGTGAAGTGACTATGGTCAACTCCTCGTCGTTTGAGAACATCCTGGGCAGCGCAGGACTGCTCCAGGCCGGTCTGCTGCTGGCCAGCTTCGTCCTGTGCTCATTCATCGGCTTCGAACGACAGTTCAGGCAGAAGGCTGCTGGTTACCGCACCCACGTGCTCGTCGGCATCGGCACCTGCGCCTTCACGCTGATCTCCGCCTATGGGTTCGAAGGCGTGCTCGACAATGACGTCCGCCTCGATCCTTCACGGATCTCCGCGCAGATCGTCTCCGGCATCGGCTTCCTCGGCGCCGGAGTGATCTTCAAGGGACGCAACATGGTCCGCGGGCTCACCACTGCCGCGACGATCTGGGTCACGGCCGCCGTCGGTATGGCCTGCGGCGCCGGGATGCTGCTCTTGGCGACGATGCTCACTGCCCTCCACCTGTTCACTCTCTTCGTCATCGCTCCCCTGATCCGCAAGATCCCCAACAGCGACCACCGCAAACTGCTGCGGGTGTCCTACCGCGACGGAGCGGGAGTCCTCCGCGAGATCCTCGCCCTCGCCGGCCAAATGGGATTCCAGAACACCATCGTCGATTCGCGGCGGTTCGAGTCCGCCGACGGGACGCGGATGGTCCAGGTCGACGTGAGATTCGACGGAAAACGACCCCTGCACCTGCTTGTGGCCCCGCTCATGGAGCTGAACGGAGTCGAAACGGTGAGCATGCGCGAAGACCGCGTCCATTCGGTCGATGACGACGGCGACTCCGTCTGAGCAGCGGAGGAACGAAGAAGTCGACGCTGACTCAGAACTCGATGCTGGAGAGCACGGCTTCGATTCCGGCACGGACTCGCACTCTGGAGGGTTCGCCGAAGACGGTCGACTGGACGACTGCGCCCTGGATCATGGCCAGCAGGCCGGGCACCAGAACCGCGGCCCGAGCCCGCGCGGTCTCTGCATCCACTCCCCGTTGGTCCTGCAGGTAGAGAGCGAGGTAGTCGGTGAACTCTGCGATGAGCGTTTCGAAGGTACCCCTGGCGAAATTCGCGAACTCCATGTCGTAGGAGGACTCACCCCACACCTGAACCATCACCGGTGAGAACGGGTTGTCGATGAGCAGTGAATCGATGATCTCGACGAACACCTCCGCAGGAGCCGTCACCTCACCACCGGATGTGGCTGCATCGAGCACCGCCATGCGCGGCCCCATCACCCGGCGGGCGACGTCGATCATCAGGTCGGCCTTCGACGCATAGTAGACATAGACGGCTCCGGCCGACAGCCCCGCCTCCTTGACGATATCGGCCATCGACGCACCGGCGAATCCTTTGCGGGCAAAGCATGTCAGAGCCGCATCCTGGATCCTGGTACGCATCGCGGCCTTGTGCTCCTCGGTGACCTTCGGCACTTCTCCCCCTAAAAACGAATGGCCATTCTTGATATATCCTAGCCGACGGTTTCATAATGAACGAGTATTCGTTTTCGATGATTGGACAGACATGCCGACTCAGATACTCAGCCGAGAAGACGCGGCCGACCGTTCGGCCGCGAGCACGACACCGGCGACGACAGCCCAGGATGCTCCCCCGCAGTTCGGACGGGCCGTCCTCGTCGCCGCCCTTGCCGCAGCCGTCGTCAGCCTCGTACTGCTCGCCTTCAGCTGGCCGACCGTGACCTCGGATCCCAAGGATCTGCCGATCGCCGCCGTCGGTGATGAAGAGCAGATCGACCGGATCTCCGGCAACGCCCCCGACGGCATGCTCGATCTCAAGCGCGTCGATTCCCGCGCCGAGGCGGTGCAGCTCATCAAGGAGCGTGAGGTCTACGGAGCCTTCGTCCTCGAGGACGAACCGGAGATCCTCATCGCCAAGGCCGCCTCCCCAGCAGTCGCGCAGCAGCTCAGCGGAATCGGCACCCAGATGCAGCACAACATCGACCAGCAGGCGATCTCGGGCCTTCAGGAAGGCACGAAGAAGATGCAGGAGCAGATGCAGAAGGCCCTCGAAGCCGCGGCCGCCGGCCAGGCCCCACCCCAGGGCAACCCGGCGGGAGAAGGCGCCGATCCGGCCGCCTCGGCGATGGAGATTCCGCAGGTGAAGATCACCGACGTCGTTCCGCTCTCCGATGACGATCCCTCCGGCGCGGGACTGGCCATCGCGGGACTGCCCCTGACCCTCGGCGGAATCGTCGGAGGTGTGCTCACCAGCATGGGCATCCGCTCGCGGCGGATGCGCCTGGTCGGCACCGTCGTCTACGGAATCGTCGGCGGACTGGCTCTGGCGCTGATCATGCAGACCTGGTTCGGGATCCTGCAGGGGAATTTCGGCCCCAACGCACTGGCGATCGGGCTCTCGATCGCGGCGACGGTCGGGCTGATCAACGGCTTCGTTTCGCTCATCGGTCCTGCCGGCATCGCCATCGGTGCGGTGCTGACGATGCTGATCGGCAACCCGATCGCCTCGCTCAACCAGCCGAAGGAGTTCCTCGCCGGTTCCTGGGGTGACATCGGCCAGTTCTTCGTCCCGGGCGCGGCCGGCACGCTCCTGCGCAATCTCTCCTACTTCCCGGACGCGTCCATGTCGCTCCAGTGGTGGGTGCTCAGCGCCTGGCTCGCCGGCGGCATCGCGCTCATCCTCGTCGGCCATGTCATCGCCCACAGGAAGGCGCACGCCGCCGCACACTGACGGGCCGCGCAGCGGTGGGACTCCCACCGATCCTGGTCTTCACTTCATGTGAGGACTAGGCTCGGTGGGAGTCTGTGGTTTCACGTGTGGGACCGAGAGGATGACATGGTGGCATTATCCGATGTGACGATCTGCCGCACCTGCGGGGTGGAGACGACGACCCCTCTGCCCGACTTGTGCCCGATCTGCGAGGATGACCGGCAGTGGGTCCCTGCCTCCGGCCAGCAGTGGACGACGCGGACGGAACTCGAGTCCGAGGGCCACCGCCTCACCATTTCCGAACGCGAACCCGGCCTCTTCGCCATCCGCGTCGAACCGAAGCTCGGAATCGGCCAGACCTGTTATCTCGCCTGCACCGATGCCGGCAATATGCTCTTCGACGTGCCCGCCTATATCGACGCCGAGGCGGTTACAGCGGTCCGTGACCTCGGCGGAGTCGCCGGCATCGCCGCCAGCCACCCGCATATGTTCGGCACCCAGTTGGAGTGGAGTGCCGCTTTCGACGATGCCCCCGTCTTCGTGTGCCGAGCCGATCTCGACTGGGTGCAGCGGACTGGGCGGGCCATCTGCCCCTATTTCCACGAGGCGGAACCGGTCCCCGGAGTGAGGCTCCGACGCACCGGCGGTCATTTCCCGGGCAGCGCTGTAGCGGTATGGACGGGCGCCGACGGCACCGGGGTCATGCTCAGCGGAGATTCCATCGGTCCGGTGGCGCGGTCGGGATGGGTGACATTCATGCGCAGCTTCCCGAACTACCTGCCGCTGTCGGCGGCAGTCGTTCGGCGCATCGCAGCCTCGGTGAACGATCTCGACTTCGACCGAATGTACGGCAACTTCGGCCAGTCGATCGCCTCCGAAGCTCACTCAGCGGTGCAGACGTCGGCCGAGCGCTATGCCGAATGGGTCTCCGGTGAACACGATCGGCTCACCTGAGCTTCTTTCTCGTCCGGCCCGCAGCGCTGGAGGTGACTGTGAGGCCTTCAGCCTGCGGGACCGCAACTGAATGTGCCTCGCCAGTCAGCGAGACCGGAACTGCGCGGTGACGGGGCAGTCGAAGGGATCGGCTTCCCCGAGGCCCACTCGGTTGAGGTAGGCGATGATGATGCGGAAGGACTCGAGCAGAGTCGTCTCCGTGTAGGCGATGTCCTTCTGGCGGCAGTATTCGCGCACCATCGGCTGGACCTTGTGGAGGTTGACGCTCGGCATGCTGGGGAACAGGTGGTGTTCGATCTGATAGTTGAGTCCGCCCATGAGGAATCCCATCGGGCGCCCTCCGGAGATGTTGCGTGACATCAGCGTCTGCCGGCGGAGGAAGTCGATCTTCACGTCCTTGGGAACGATCGGCTGACCTTTGTGGTTCGGAGCGAAGGACCCGCCCATGTGGACTCCGAAGACCGCGACCTGAACGATGACGAAGACGCTGCCGATGAGTGGGCCCGCCGCCCAGATCGCCACCAGCGGAAAGCCGATGAGGCGGACGGCGATGAAGACGCCCTCCATCCACCGACGTTTGATCGAGGACTGCCCTTTGACGATGGCCTTGACCGAATTCACGTGCAGCTGCAGGCCCGCCAGCGTGAGCAGAGGCAGGAAGAACCAGCCCTGGCGGGCGGCGAACCATTTGGCGATGCCGGTGCGTTCCCTCGCGTCTTCAGGGGTGAAGACGAGCGCACCGGGAGCGATGTCCCCGTCGACTCCGGCCTTGTTCGGATTGGCATGGTGAAGCGCATTGTGCTTCTTCAGCCACCATCCGTAGCTCAGACCGATGAAGAGGTTGCCGATGATCGTCGACACCCACTCCCCTGTCTTTCCATTGGTGAAGATCTGGCGGTGCGCCGCGTCATGGGCGACATAGGCGGTCTGAGTGAACAGTGCACCGAAGACGACCGCAGTCGCCATCTGCCACCAACTCTCACCGATGAGGAAGAGCATTCCGAAAGCCACAACGTAACCGAGCCCGAGGAGGACGAAGCGCAGCGTGTTCCAACCCGGCCGCCTGGCCAGCAGTCCCGCTTCCTTGACCTGAGCCATCAGCGCGCTGAAGTCGCTGGTGAATTCCTGTTCGGCGGTTCCCCTCTTCGCTCGCCTGCGTTCGAGCACCTCGGCCCGGGACGCGCGATCCGGTGCCGGAGTCGACAACGGCGTCGCAGCTGGGGAAGTCGGTTCAGATGTCATGAGGTCAGACGGGTTCATGGTTCCCACCGTATGGAGATCCGCCCGGTTTTTCGTCACCCCAGGGAGCCGTTCTTCACCCCCTACTCGGGTAGGGGGTGCGAGACGAAGACAAGCGCTCGGACTCAGCTGTTGGGAATGACGAGACCGGATTCGTAGGCGGCGATGACTGCTTGGGCACGGTCGCGGGCATCGAGTTTGTACAGGATCCGGGAGACGTGGGTCTTCACGGTCTGCACCGCGATGTGCAGGCTCGACGCGATCTCTGTGTTCGAAGCTCCGCGTGCGACTTGGATGAGGATCTCGCGTTCCCGGTCCGTGAGTTCGGGCAGCGCTGTGCGGTTGGCCGTCTTCCCACCGGTAGCGAAGTGCTCGATGACTCGCTTGGTCACGCTCGGGGCCAGCAGCGCTTCGCTCCCGCGACGATGCGGACCGCCTCGGCGAGTTCAGCGGGCGGAGCATCCTTGAGGAGGAATCCGCTGGCCCCGGCACGGATGGCGTCGAAGACATAGTCGTCGATGTCGAAGGTGGTGAGCATGATGATCCGGGTCGCGGCATTCGCGGCGACGATCGTGCGAGTCGCTTCGATTCCGTCCATGAGCGGCATCCGGACGTCCATGAGGACGATGTCGGGGGCAAGGTCGGCGACGAGATCGACGCTTTGTGCACCGTCTTCGGCCTGTCCGACGACCTCGATATCGGCATGGGCGTTCAGCAGTGCGGCGAAACCGGCGCGCACCATCGTCTGGTCATCGGCGATGACGATTCTGATCATGGGGTCTCCTTGTCCGTCACCGGTGCGTCGGTGGTCGATTCGCTGCCGTCGGTGGGGCGTTCGCGGGGCGCGAGCGGCAGCACCGCTTCGACCTCGAATCCTCCGTCGGCTGTGGCCCCGGTGCGGATCTCCCCGCCTACGGAGGCTGCGCGTTCGCGCATGCCGATCAGTCCCTGCCGGTCGTGCTTGTCGTGCTTCGCCGCTTCGCTGGGACCGTCGCCGTGGTCGTTGGTGACGCTGATCCAGACGGCTGAGCTGGCCCCACGAATGCGGATGGCGATGGCGGAGTTGCGGGCGTGGCGTATCGCGTTGCTCAGGGCCTCTTGGATGATGCGGTAGCCGGCGAGTCCGGTGCTGTCGCGCATGAGGTGGTCGATCGGTTCGCCGCTGCGTTCAACGCTGACCTGCACTCCGGCCTGTCGGGCCTTCTCGATGAGAGCATCGATCTCGGAGAACTTCGGCTGCGGTGCCAGTTCGCCTCCGCCCTCATCGTTGCGCAGGACGCTCAGCAGTCCGCGCATCTCTGTCAGCGCGGTGCGGGCGGAAGTGGAGATGTCTTCGAACTCTTTGGCCACCTCCGCGTCGATTCCGGAGTGGCGGAACGGTGCGCTGGAGGCTTGGATGTTGATGATCGACATGCTGTGGGCGACGATGTCGTGGAGTTCCCGGGCGATGCGCGCCTTCTCCTCGATGGTCACGCGTTTGGAGTGCTCCTCCGCGGTGTTCTCCTTCTCCTGGACCAGTTGGGAGCGGATGAGCTGCCATTGCTGGACGATGACTGCGGCGAGATACACGCCGCCGGCGATGCAGGAGTAGATGAGGATGTTGACGATTGCGCCGTCGGTACGGGTGTCTGCCACCAGCAGATGAGTGATGAGCACCGCAGCTGCCGAGCCCCCGATGCTGCCGAGCAGTGCGGCCAAGGCCACTCCCCAGTGGGCCCGGAGTCCGATGATGAGGATGATGACGATCTGCGTGATCATCATCGGAACCATCCACGGCCACGGCACACCGGACACGTGAGGCCCCAACAGCGGCAGCACCGTGCAGGCGCCGATCGACATGAGCGTGCCGAAGAGCGGGCGCAGCATCGACAGCGGCATGGATCCGACGTGGACGATCGTGACGACGAAGGCCAATGCGACGGGAGCCTCGTTGACCGAGACGGCGATCGACGATTCCACCGCGAGCATGACGATGGCGAGAACGATCACCGCAACCCAGGCCAGCGCCTCGGGATTGAGTCGACGGTTCGGTGGCATGAACCTGTCGAAGATTACCATCACAGACACCGGGTTCCCTTCTGTGATTCCGGCCGACCGGTGCGATCATAGCGTGTGGACTGCTTCATCACCTGGGAACGGCACATGGTGGTCAGGCCACGACCGTAAACAGACAGGCCGCGTTCAGTCTCCGCGGATCCCTTCGGACAGGTGCGCGTGTTCCGTTCTCGCGAACTTCTCCCGACTGCTCCAGGACAGCGCGAGGTAGAGCACGAAGGAGCTGGCGAAGGACGGGATCGTCGCTCCTATCGGGCTCGGATAGGCGTAGGTGAGCACGTAGGAAGCCAGTGCCCCGAGGACCCACACGCCGACGGCCACCCAATTGATTCCGCGCGTGTAGGAGTAGATCCCGCCGGAGTCCTTGAGGATGTCGGGTGAGTAGGCACGGCGTTTGATGATGTAGTAATCGACGATGAGGATGGCGAACACGGGGACGAAGAACGCTCCGATCATCACCAGGAAGTCGGTGTACTGGTCGAGCAGGGCCAACCATGTCGAACCGATGATCGAGATCGCGCCGAGGATGAGCGCCGTGGGCAGGAACTTCAGCTTCGTTCGGCTCTGTGCGCCGACGACGGAGTTGACCATTCCGTAGACGACCATCGTGTTCGTGGCCATGACGGAGAGGAAGATGACGATGGCCAATGCCCACCCGAACTCGGCGGCCAGCGCAGTCGGGTCGAACGCGGCCGGGTCTCCCCCATCGAGCAGGATGAAGCTGAAAGCGGTGAGCCCCAGCAGCATCGCCAGCACGGTCGAAGTCAGGTAGCCCAACCCCGATCCGACGATTCCGGCTTTCTGGGTGCCGGCCAAACGGTTGAGGTCACCGGAGAGCACGGTCCAGGAGATGGCCGTGGAGATGACGATGTCGAGTGCGAGGACCGGAGTGAACTCGAGTGCCGGGAGGCTTTCGATTCCCGCGTACTCGCTCGGTGCATGTCCGGTGAAGGCGATGACGAAGACATAGGCCATGACCAGCAGGATGAGAAGAGCGAACCACGGTTCGGCCTTCTCGATGCCCTCATGGCCGAGAATCGCCAACCCGACAACGAGCGCTTGGCAGAGCACCGAGAAGAGGATCGGATTGGAGAACCCCGTCGTCTGGGCGACCACATAGTTGACGCTGATTCCCGCCAACATGGCCTGCACCCAGCTCCAGCCCATGAGGATGATGACATTGGCGGCGACCGGCAGGAAGCTGCCCTTGGCGCCGAATGCACCGCGGGTGATGGCCATGGTCGCCAAGCCCGTACGGGTGCCGATGTTGCCGATGAGCGTGAGCACGATGGTGCCGATGACCGTCCCGAGAATGATGACGATGACCGCTGTGGTGAAGTCGATGCCGGGAACGAACAGAGTTCCGGTCAGCAGGGTCGTGACGACGAGGTTCGCGGCCAGCCAGATCATGAACATCCGTCCCCCGCTCAGGGTCCCGCGGATGACTCCGGAATCGTGCCCGGATTCCAATCGCTGTTCAAGACGGCGGTACCAGTTCACAGTGCGGCCTCCTGGGTGTCGTTTGTGCCCCCTGCGGCAGCAGGTTCAGTGTCGATGATCGTCAGCGACCAGGGCTGAATGACACACTAGCGAGTCTGTGGCCCGGCGCACTATCCATGATGGACGCTTTCGAAGCACCTCTGTACACGCCGGCCGGTCAGCGGTCATTTCGCTCCTCATTGACGACCTGATCAGCTCATATGCCGAATGCGGCCGATCCTTCCAGATGGCATGCACTAGCTTAAGGTGCGTGTCCCAGTTGCCGGCGAGAAGAGACCGGCGGTGGATCCAAGGAGGAGCTGAGCCCATGAGTGCGGAACTGATCTGCGTCGTCGTCCTCGGACTGATGTTCATCATCGGAACCTGGCGAGACATCAACATGGGACTCCTCGGCTTCCTCGCAGCCGCCGGAGTCGGCGGCCTCGTCCTCCACCAAGCACCCGACGCGTTCCTTGCAGGATTTCCCGTTGATCTCTTCCTCACCCTTGTGGGCCTGACCTACCTCTTCGGATTCGCCCAGAACAACGGTGCCATCGAAGTGATCGTCCATTGGTGTGTGAAGCTCGTCGGCGGGCGCGTCGGACTCATGCCGTGGATCTTCTTCGCACTGACGGCTGTCCTCATCTCGCTGGGGGCGCTCTTTGCGGTGGCCATCATCGCCCCGCTGGCGCTGACATTCGCACGCCGGCACCGGATCAATCAGTTCATGGTCGGTCTGCTCGTCGTGCACGGAGCATTGGCCGGCGCGTTCTCCCCGATCAGCGTCTACGGCATCTTCATCAATGACTATCTGACCACGAACGGTCTCACACCGACGCCGCTGACCTTGTTCCTCGCTCCGTTCGTGTTCAACGCCGCCTTCGCTGTCGTCGTCTGGTTCGTCCTCCATCGCAGGCCCGGATTGCGCGCCGAAGCCGACGACGCACTCACCCAAACCGAGTCCGTCGGCAACGACGGAACCACCATCCGGCTCACACGCTCTCAGATCCCGACCCTCATCGGGCTCATCGCCATGGCGCTCTCAGTGATCATCTTCAGCTGGGATGTGGGCCTGGTGACCATCACGATCTCGGTGATCCTCGCCGCCATCGATCCCGCCGCAGGCAAAGCCGCGATGTCGAAGGTCTCGTGGTCGATCGTCATCCTCATCTGCGGTGTGCTCACCTACATCGCAGTTCTTCAGGAAGCCGGAACCGTCGAATGGGTGTCGGCCGGAATCTCAGCGATCGGCGTACCGCTGTTGGCGGCGCTGCTCCTGTTCTACATGTCGGGTCTGATCTCAGCGCTGGCGTCGTCTCTGGCGATCATCGGGGTCGTCATCGCTCTGGCGGTGCCGTTCCTCGAATCGGGAGACGTCCATGTCGGCGGATTCGTCGCGGCTCTGGCGATCGCCGCGACCATCGTCGACATCAGTCCGTTCTCCACCAACGGCGCCATGCTCCTGGCGAACGTCCATCCGAGCATTCGCGACCGCTACTACAGGCAGATGATCGGCTACGCCGGTCTCATGTGCCTCATCGGGCCCGGGCTCGCCTGGGTGGTCGCGGCAGCACCGACCATCATCGGCAGCTGAACCGGCGGGGCCGTACGGCCCCGCAGCTGATCACATGTGACCGGTCGTGAGGAAATTCTCGTGCCAGGACAGAGCCTCGGCGAGGATGTGCGGGGTGTGTCGACCGGTCGGGTTCGCCGCGAGCGCCCGCTCGAGGTAATCGGTGAGACGATCTCGGTAGTCCGGGTGGGCGCAGTTGTCGATGATCCTCCGTGCCCTGGCCACCGGCGGCAGTCCGCGCAGATCGGCCAGGCCCTGTTCGGTGACGAGGATCTGAGTGTCGTGTTCGGTGTGGTCGATATGGCTGGCGAACGGCACGATCGCAGAGATCGCTCCCGCTTTGGCCTGCGAGTTCGACACGAAGAAGTTGAGGTAGGCGTTGCGGGCGAAGTCACCGGAGCCGCCGATGCCGTTGATGATCGACGATCCGGTCACGTGCGTGGAGTTCACGTTGCCGTAGATATCGGCTTCGACCATTCCGTTGATGGCGATGATGCCGAGCCGGCGGATGGCTTCTGGGTGGTTCGACATCTCCTGGGTGCGCAGCAGGATCCTGCCCTTGTACGACTCGATCCGGTCGTTGAAATCCGCCGCCCGCTCGGCAGACAGCGAGAACGCCGTCGCCGACACCGAGGCGAGCTTTCCGCTGTCGATGAGGTCGAGCATTCCGTCCTGGATGACTTCCGTATAGGCGGTCAGCCCCGCGAACTCGCTGTCAGCGAGATTGCCCATCACCGCGTTGGCGACATTGCCGACTCCCGACTGCAGCGGCAGCAGCTCCGGCGGCAGCCGATCTGCGGCGATCTCATGACGAAGGAAATCAACGAGGTGGCCGGCAATCTCCTTCGAGTCCTCGTCGGCAGGTTTGAACGGCAGGTTCCGGTCCGGAGCGTTCGTCTCCACCACTGCGACGACCTTCGCCGGGTCGACACGCAGATAGGGGTCACCGATGCGCTGCATCGGCTCGAGCAGCTGGATCGGCAGCCGCTCGGGCGGGCGCCGGGTTCCGTAGTAGACGTCGTGGAAGCCTTCGTACCCACGCGGGTGCCAATCGTTGACTTCGAGGATGACCTTATCGGCCAGGTCGAGCCACGTCTTCGAGTTCCCGACGGAGCTGCCGGGCACCAGCAGACCGTTGGGCAGGATCGCCGCGACTTCGACGACGGCGACGTCGAGGTTGCCGTAGAAGCCGAACCACGCCTGCTGCGCCGCATGGCTGAGGTGAGTATCGACGTAAGCGGTGTCGCCAGAGTTGATCGAGGCCCGCATCGCCGGATCGGATTGGAACGGCAGACGCTTGCTCACCGCGTTCGCTTCGGCCAGCACTCCGTCGAGTTCCGGAGCCGTCGAAGCTCCCGTCCACAGTTCGACGCGGAAGTCTGCGCCCTTCTCGTGTGCGGCCTGAGCGCGTGCGGCCACTGCCCCCGGCACTGCCTTCGGGTAGCCCGAACCGGTGAATCCGCTCATGGCCACACGTTGGCCATTGTCGATATGGCGGGCCGCAATGTCTGCGGTGACGATCTTCGTGCTCAGTTCGGGACAGGTGATTCTCGACATGATTTGAAGTCTATCGGGCGGCAATATGCTCGGCCGAGGCGGTCCCGCTGTCGATCGAGACGAAGCACCTGATGAGCCGCCTCGGTGCGGAGCTCAGGGACTGAACTCAGCGCTCAGAGCGCCTCTCGGACGACGCGGAAGCCGATGTTCGAAGCCGAGGAATCAGGAGTGTTCGACGAGCGGGCGGCCACCCGGTAGCGATTGCAGTAGGAGTCGTGGCACAGGAATGACCCACCGCGCATGATCCGCTTGTCTCCGGTGTCCGGGCCTTGCGGATCGGACTGCGGGGAATGCTGGTAGTAGTCGCGGGCGAACCAGTCGGCGCACCATTCCCAGACATTGCCGACAGTGTTGAACAGGCCCAGACCGTTGGGGGCGAAGTGCCGGGCCGGTCCGGTGCCGACGAACCCGTCGTCGAGGGTGTTCGTGCGCGGGAATTCGCCTTGCCAGATATTGCAGTTCCACTCCCCGTCGATGAGCAGCCGGTTGCCCCACGGATAGCGACGGCCTTTGAGGCCGCCGCGGGACGCGAGCTCCCACTCGGCCTCGCTCGGCAGCCGAGTGCCGGACCACTCGCAATAGGCGCGGGCATCGTCCCAGCTGATGTGGACGACGGGATGGTCTCGTCGGTCGTCGATGGTCGATCCGGGACCCTCGGGTGCCGCCCAGTTCGCGCCGGAGACTTCGACCCACCAGGGCACGCCCGGGGCTTGCCCGAGCACATGAGCGCGTGCTCCCGGATTGGTCTCCAGGAGCATGGCGAACACCGCCGAGGTACCCAGTCGTTCCGCCGTTGTGACGAATCCGGTGTCGGCGACGAACCGGGCGAAATCGTCGTTCGTCACGCTTGTCGTCGCGATGTCGAATTCGGTGAGGTCGACCCGGTGACGTGGTCCCTCCCCATCGGCGGGATGACCGTCGCCGAAAGGATCTCCCATATCGAAGGTGCCGCCGACGGCGACGAAATCGAAGCTGAACTCAAGGTTCGACTCGGAACTCACGGCACGACCAACCGCAAGATCCATTGGTTGGCTGTCCCCCGCCTCGGCGCGGTTGGTCGCTGGAGCGCAGCATGAGTGGCCGTTCTGCGCTTCGGCGGCGCCGTGATCTCCGTTCTTCGTCACGTGTGGGTGCCCCTTTCGTACCGGGTCCGCCTCTGAGCGGTGCGGACTCTGGGAACACCCTATGACGTCGGCCGATGCCGGGGACAGCCCGGTCCGATAGTCAGGCGAAGAGGCTGACTCCGCCCGGTCCCACGAGGCAGCCGACGACGATGAGGACGATGCCCCACAGCAGCTGCTTGCGGAAGAGGGCGAAGATGCCGGAGATGACGAGGATCGCCAGACCTTCGACGACGTGGCGGTCTCGGCCACTCTCCGAGAGGTGCGTGCCGTGTGTCCGGGGATTCCGATCTCCTTGAGCACCTCGGCCGAGATCGAGCCGGATCCGCAGAAGCGCCTGACGCTCATTGCCGGGTGGACGGAGTTGCCCGACCTCGTCAGTGCCAATCAAGGTGAGGCGGGAATTCGCGAGGTGTGCGAGATGCTCATCGGTCGCGGCGTCGGCATCGAGGCGGGTCTGCTCAGTGTCGACGATGCGACGTCATTCGTCGGCTCGGGCCTGACAGACCGCTGCGAACGCGTACTCGTCGAAACCACCGAGACCGATCCGGATCGTGCCCTGACGGACGCCGCCGCGATCGAGCGGGTCATCGCCGAGGCGGACATCGAACTGCCGCAGGTCCATCATGGGGAGGGCATCGCCTCCTGGGTCGTCAATGCCCGAGCCATTCGGCGCGGCCATGGCATCCGCACCGGTTTGGAAGAGACTCCGGTCCTCATCGACGGCAGTCAGGCAGCGGGCAATGGCGAGCTCGTCGCAGTGGCGGCTGGCCTTCTTGCCGAGCCCGGGCCCTGATCTGAGATCACGCGGCCGATCGCGCAATCCGGTTAGCCTGGGGCCATGACTGATTTCCTCAAACTGCGGAAGTCCGCCCCGGACGGGTTCTTCGCCGCCGAGGCCGCCGGGCTGAGATGGCTGGCCGAACCGGGTGTGGTCCCGGTCGTCGACGTTGTCGAACATGGTGCGGATTTCCTGCGGCTGCGCCGCCTCGAAGAGACCGGTCCTTCCGCCGAGGCGGCCGCCGCCTTCGGTCGCGACCTCGCTCGGCTTCACGATGCAGGTGCTCCCGGTTTCGGATGGGCACCGGCTCCGCAGTCGTTCTTCGGCCCCCTCGACAATCCCTTCGAAGTCCCGGCCGAGCCTGTCAGCGACTTCACCGAGTACTGGGTCGAGCAGCGCCTGCGCCCTTTGGTCACGGCGGTTGCCGGGGACCTCACGGGTGCGGATCGGGCCACGGTCGCCTCGGCAATCGATGCGATCTCATCCGGAGCCTTCGCCGGGATCTGCGGCGAAGGCGAGGAGGCACCGGCACGCATCCACGGTGATCTGTGGGCGGGCAACCTCATGTGGACTCCCGACGGCGTCACTCTCATCGATCCGGCCGCGCACGGCGGTCACCGGTTGGAAGATCTGGCCCTGCTCGGCCTCTTCGGAACCGCACATCTCGACGAGATCTATTCCGGCTACGAACAGACCCATCCGATGCCGGACGGGTGGCGGGATGACCTGCCGGTTCACAGCTTCTTCGCTCTGCTCGCTCATATCCGTCTGTTCGGTCGCGGGTTCCTCGGGCAGACGGTCCGTGCCGCCCGGTCGATCATCGCCCGGGCGGACCAGCTGGACCGGTGAGGTCACTTCAAGGAGATCTCCACCGGGTCGGAGAACAGTCCGCCGGCGAAGGTCAGCTTGCTCGGATCGACGTCTTCGGGAACGTCGAAGACGAGGACGCCGTCGGCGGTGTTTCCGGGATTGATCTCTTCGAGGAAGAGGATGTTGTTCTCGGCCGCATAGATACCGGCTTCTGAGTCGGCAGAGTAGGTGTTGCCGGCATCATCACCGAGTTTGATGTCGTCTTCGAAGAAGAAATTCGGTTCCGATCCGGTGTTCTTCACCGACAGTTCGATCTGGACGAACTGTCCCTGAGCCTGCGCGTTGAGGAATTCGTCGCCGACCTGTGAGACTCCGTCTTCGACCTTGGCGACGGTGATCTCCCAGTCATCAGCAGCCACAGTGTCTCCGATTCCATAAGATGCTTCCTCCGCGGCCTTGTCCGCAGCCTCCTTCTCCGCTGGCTTCTTCTCCGCGGACTCCCCCGACTGCTGGGCGTCGGACGAGCCGCTCTCCGAGGTGCCGGTGTCCTCTCCCCCGCCGCCGAGCGCGCTGGCAATGGCGATGACGACGATGACGACGAGCAGCCAGAACCACCAGCGTTTGAGCAGCGGTTTCTTCTGTTTCGGCGGCTTCTGACTGTAGGGCTGCTGCGGGTAGCCGCCAGTCCCGTAGGCCGGTGCGTTCTGTGCCGGTCCCCACTGCTGGGGGCCAAAGTTCTGCGGCGAGGTCTGGTGTTGGCCGTTGTGAGGGGGCTGGTGCTGCGGGGACCACTGATGCTGGGGCTGTGGAGACTGCGGCTGCTGCGGGGTGTTCTGGGGATTCTGGGGATGGGACATGACGCTCCTTCGAAGCTGGATCTGGCTGACTGCTCCAGCTTCGTCCCGTCCGCGCTTCAGCGCGTCCACACTCGGGCTGGATCCTGCCAGCCGATCGGTTGACCTCCTCCAGCCTGAAGGCGGACTACGCGTGTCAGCCCCCGCGGTTACGATTCTCTTGTGTCAGAACAAACCGTCCCTCGCCGCAGGATCCCGCGCGGTGTGCGCATCGCCGGCAGCATCCTCATCGGTGTCATCGCCTATCTCTTCGGGTTCTTCACCTCGTCGATGGCGCTGACCGCGAACGCCTGGGCTTTCTCCGACGGGGAACTCAATGACACGGGGCTCGTGGCCGTCCTGCTGCTGTTCCTCGTGTGGGGACTCGTCTTCCTCCGACACAGATGGCCCTGGGTGCCCTTCGTCGCCGGAGCACTGCTCACAGCGGGGTGGGGCGATGCGCTGATGCTCCTCATTGCGGTCTTCCACCTCGTCATCCGAACACCCCGGCGGCAGGCGATCATCGCCTCGGCGGTGAGTACCGGACTGATGGCGTTCTCCACGGTGAGGATGTGTCTGGCACCGCCGGAGCACAATCCGTTCAGCATCTTCTTCCTGCCCGACCCGGCACAGGTCACGGGACTCGAGGCGACCATCCCTCCGGAGGATTCGCACCTGGCGATCAGAATCATCACGATCGCAGCCGGCGTCATCGGATTGTGTACGGCGCTGGGGGTCGGCGCACTTCTGCGTCGGACGCGGAGGATGAGAGCGGTCGAGTCGATCGCCGAACGGCAAGCACAGCGCAATGAGTCGCTCACGGCCGAGATCGCGCGGCAGTCCGAACGAGAGCTCTTGGCACGCGAACTTCACGACACGCTCTCCCACCGCCTATCGGTGATCTCGCTGCACACCGGCGCCCTTGAGGTCGGAGCACAGACCGACCCCGAGGTCGCTTCGACGGCGTCAGCTCTGCGGGAGGAGGCCCGCGCGTCACTGGAGGATCTGCGTCATCTGGTGGGTGGCGTGAGGAACGGCGATCTGGCTGATCCGCGGCCGGGCCATGAGAACTCGTCCCCTCCGAGCCGCGCAACGATGGCTGCGATTCCCGAACTCATCTCCTCCGTGGCGTCCACCGGCACGGTCATCCGTCCACTCATCGTCATCCAGGACGTGGACTCGTGCCCGCCCGCGCTCGACCGTGCGGCCTATCGAATCGTCCAGGAGGCAGTGACGAACGCGATGAAACATGCGCCGAATCTGCCGGTGACGGTGGACATCGCAGTCTCGGCGGCCCGCGGCATCCGGATCTCGGTGAGCAATCCGCTCCCCAGCGCTCCAGGCCCAGTCGATGTTCCGCCGCGCCCACGATATGCGCCGGGACCGGCGCGAGGAGCCGGTGCCGGCGCGCCCGATCACGGACCGGGACCGGCCGGTCACCGCCCGGGTCCGCAGGACGCTCAGTTGGGATCGACCGGATCGGGATCCGGTCTGGTCGGCATCCGCGAGCGCACCGAGATGTTCGGCGGCGAAGCGTCGATCGGGGTGTTCGGCAATGAGTTCCGTGTCCAGGTGTGCTTTCGATCCCTCTCACCCCAGACCTGAGGCGATGCGGAACAGGGACTTCCGCGCCGCGCCGGTCCGTGTCATGGGCCTCGGGTATTGTGACGATCATGAACCAAGCCGCCCCGATCCGAGTCATGGTCGTCGATGACGATCCCATGGTCATCACCGGGATCCGGGGAATCCTCCAGGCCGCCGACGGTATCGACGTCGTCGTCTCGGCGCTGAGCGGGGAAGAGTCCATCGAGAAGGCGTCTCTGCACTATCCCGATGTCGTGCTCATGGACATACGGATGCCGGGAATCGGCGGGATCGAAGCCACCCAGCGTCTGCTCAACAGCGTCCGGCCGCCGAAAGTGGTGTCCCTGACGAGCATGAGCAGCGACGACTACCTCTTCAGGGCTCTCGAGGCAGGTGCCGCCGGATACCTCCTCAAGGACATCGGCCCTGTGGATCTCGCCGCTGCGGTACGCAAGGTCCACGCCGGTGAGCCCATTCTTGCTCCGCAGTCGATGCGACAGGTCATCGCCAAGGTCAGGTCGAACTCCGATCATCGCCTGCAGCGGGAGGCTGTGGAGCTGTTGGCAGGGCTCACCGACCGCGAGCGGCAGATCGCCGAACTCGTGGCCGACGGCCTGTCGAATCAGGAGATCGCCGAGGAGACGTTCATGAGTCTGGCAACGGTCAAGACTCACCTCAACCGGATCAACGTCAAACTGGACACGAACAATCGCGTGCGCATCGCCACGATGGTCGTCAGAGCTCAGAGGAACTGACGCTCCCCCGGCATGCCCGGCCCCAGCAGGTTCGGCTCGGCCGATTCAGCGTTGCGCGATCCGCCACGTCCCGGCACTCTGCTCATTTTCGTTCGCCACCTGGCCTGCGCATTCCACGATCGCGCCTAGGGTGCAGGCACTCATCGAATTCGCGCTGGCGCAGGAGTGGATCTGACCGGAGACGATAGGACTACATCGGCAGAACCTTCATCAGGGCGCGTCTACTCGAGCGTGCCGGCGAAGAAGTCGTCGAGGACAGGCGCTTCTCTTTTGCCAAGGCGCTGGTCGAGCTCGCCGAACAACTGAGCCTGCATCGTTCCTGGCCAATCCTGCGGCAGGAGGACGGCAGGCAGCTGCGGGTCCAACCGGGTCAGGCCCAGCCATTCACATTGCAGCTTCACTCGCGCCACCAAAGCCTCCACTGGCGCCATAGCGTCGGAGTCGAAAACCTGCCACCGGTCGCCGAAAGCAGCGTATTCAGCGGAGAGAGTATCAAGATCGAAGGCCCCCACAAGGTCGTCGTCAGTCGTAGGAGGTTGAGGTCGGCCGCAGATGACGATTGGGGAGACTTCGAGCTGCTCGGCGTCCAGCACAGACATCAGCTCCCGCTCCCCCGGGGCCACCCAAGTGCCGCCGTCGACCTGACCGAAACCCGCCCACGACAGCTGGGACCAGATCTTCTGCCGCAGTGATCTCCGCGACTCAGGCACCTGAATCCTGACCATCGTCCAAGCGCCATCCCAGTCCTGTGACCGCCATCCCGTGAACATTTTGCGGCCACCTTCACCGAGGATCTGAGACCCGGTCTCGGTCAACGCGTAGAACGTCTTCCTACCCTCCTTGTGACGGGATACAAATCCCTTGGCAGTCATTCGCTGCAGCACCGACCTCGCTGCGGTCTCACCGACGCCGAGCCTATTCATAACGAAGACGATCGAAGCTCCACTGAGGGGACGAGTCGATCCAAGCAGGTGTTCACCGACGAGGGCGAAGAAAAGCGACTGCGGGCGAAAGTCCATACCCCGATTCTATGTGCACCCTCCACTCGAAAGCGCATATATACCGCAATCTATTGACGCTCCGTCTGCACATTGCATAGTATCGAACCGGTTCGATCACCGCCGATCAAACCTTCAGCCAAAAGAGCCGTTCAGTCAGCGAGGATTACATGGCTTCCGCGAACTCCACCTCAAGCAAATCGACACCGATGCTCAAGCGAGCTGCCGCATCGGCGTACCTCGGCAGCGTCATCGAATACTATGACTTCTTCGTCTACTCGGTCTGCGCCGCCCTCGTATTCAAGGACGTGTTCTTCTCCAACCTCTCCCCTGCGGTCGGCACTCTCGCCAGTCTGGCCACATTCGCAACCGGCTATCTGGCCCGCCCCCTCGGAGGCATCGTCTTCGGTCACTTCGGGGACAAACTCGGCCGCAAACGCATGCTCGTGCTCAGCATGTTCACTATCGGAATCGCCTCAACTGCGATCGGCTTGCTGCCGACATACGAACAGGCGGGACTCATCGGTCCCGTTCTCCTCATCCTCATCCGTGTCGTCCAGGGCGTTGCCATCGGAGGCGAATGGGGCGGAGCCATGCTCATGTCCGCCGAGCACTCAACGAAGAACCGCGGCTTCTGGGCCAGCTTCACCAGCGCCGGTGCTCCCACCGGGCAACTTGTCTCCGCGCTCGTCATCGCCGCAGTCCTGGCGCTCATGGGCCCCGAGGCCTTCATCGCCTGGGGCTGGCGGCTGCCATTCCTCGCCTCGATCCTTCTGCTCGTCGTCGGCATCATCGTCCGCTCGGCAGTCGACGAATCTCCTGAGTTCCTCGCTGCAAAGACACGCGCGCCCTCACGGCGCATCCCGATTGTCGCTGCTCTGCGCGACCAACCCGTGACCCTGCTGTTCGCCGTCGGAGTCGGCTTGTCCGCGTTCATGTTCCAGGGCCTGCTCACAACCTATTCCGTGGCCTACGGCGTGCAGATCGGTGTCGAACAGCAGACGATACTCAACGCCTTGTCATTCTCCTCGTTCTTCGCGATCTTCGGGATCATAGGCTGGTCCCGACTGTCCGATACGATCGGTCGGCGACCATTGGTCATCGCCGGCGCCGTGCTCATCGCCGTGTGGAGCTTCGTTCTCTTCCCAATGATCGAGACCAAGGACGGTCTCATCATCACCATCGGCATGATCATCGGCCAGGGCGTCATCCACCCGATGATCTATGGACCTTTGGCCGGTCTCTACTCTGAACTCTTCGACACCGAGCACCGCTACACCGGGGCATCTCTCGGCTACCAGATCGCAGGTATCGGCGCAGGCATTTCACCCGTCCTGTTCGCCGCAATCATGAGCTCGGCCGATTCTCCCTCCACGGTCCCGCTATCGATCGTCATCACGGCCGTCGCCGCCATCAGCATCCTGTGCATCTGGAGGCTCGGCGAGACGAAATCCCGCAACCTGTCAGAACAGTACCCCGGCGAGACACCTACCAACTCCAAGAACGGCACTCCGCCTGCAGTAACGGAAGGACCAACCCTGTGACCTTCTCCCACCCCACTCTGACCCGACTCTCTGAAATCCAGGCCACCGATTACGGCAACAAGGTGGCAATCAGCTTCGACGGCATCCAACACACTTACGCCCAGATGCACGAACGCACCCTGACCTGTGCGGCAGAGCTGCACGCGCAGGGAGTACGTCGTGGTGATCGCGTCGCCTACCTCGGCCCCAACCATCCGGCCCTGATCGTCGTCCTGCTCGCCTGCCTCCGCCTCGGCGTGATCTTCGTCCCGCTCAATTGGCGACTTGCGCCTCCCGAACTCGACTACCAGCTCACACTCGCCGAAGTGTCTCTGTTGTACGTGGCGCCCGAATCGGCCAACACGGCTGACGGTCTCAGTACCGACGTGGCCCAGGAGACGGTGCAGTGGCACGATACGCCCACCTCGCCGACGGGTCCCCTCGTGCCAGCGGCCGACGTCGACGGCGAGCAGCCAGCGCTTCTTCTCTTCACCTCAGGGACGACCGGACGCCCCAAAGGTGCGGTCCTCTCACACGCCAATCTGATGTGGAATTCTTTCAATCTTCTCCTCAACACGGACCTCACTATCGACGACGTCACCCTCGTCGTAGCTCCCCTCTTCCACGTCATCAGCCTCAACCAGCAGGTGATGACCAGCTACCTGCGCGGTGCGCACATGCTCATCGAGTCGAGGTGGGACGTCAATCGAGCCTTCGACGCCATCGAACACGAAGGACTGACCTGGATGGCCGGAGTCACAACGATGTTCGCAGACATGTTGCAGTCGCCGAGGTGGGAGAGCGCTGACCTGTCGTCACTGAGATTCGTCAATTCGGGCGGTGCCCCGGTCCCGGTCTCTCTGATCCAGAGTTACCAGGCGAAGGACATCATGTTCTGCCAAGGTTACGGACTCACCGAGACTTCTCCTGGATGCACTTTCCTGCCAGCTGCACACGCCCTCGACAAAGCCGGATCGGCTGGACGAGCCGTTCCCTTTACCGAAGTCGAAGTCCGCGACGTCGCCGGAAATGCCTGCTCCCCCGGTGTCAAGGGCGAGATCGTCGCCCGCGGCCCCAACGTCACCGATGGCTACTGGAACAACCCGAAAGCCACAGATCAGGCCTTCTCCCCTGGCGGGTGGTTTCATACAGGCGACATCGGCTACCTCGACGACGACGGATTCCTCTTCATTGTCGACCGCCTCAAGGACATGTTCATTTCCGGAGGTGAGAATGTCTATCCCGCCGAAGTGGAGTCTGCTCTCTTCGAGCATCCTGGTGTCAGCGAAGCAGCGGTCGTCGCCGCAGCCGATGAGAAGTGGGGAGAGGTCGGACACGCCTTCGTCGTCTCGGCCGGATCGGACGCCTTGCCAACACCGGATGAACTGAGCGACTTCCTTCTCGCTCGCCTCGCCAAATACAAGGTCCCCAAGTACTTCGACCTCGTCGATGAACTCCCACGCACCGGCTCGGGAAAGATTCACAAGGTCTCCCTGCGCACCGCTGATGCGCTCGGCGCACACTCGAATCCTCCGGCGACGACCACGACCGAGGACAAACCAGCACCAACCGCACCATCAAAGGACCATAAATGACCAACCTCCCCTCGTCCCACCTCACAGACGTCTCCGACCAGCCGAAGACGACCGACATCTCCGAGTCCCTTCGGTTCACCTCCGAGGACGACATCGGCATCCTCACACTCGATCGACCTGCCAAGCGCAACGCCCTCGACGATGCGACGGTTGCTGCTCTCGGCGAATTCTTCCGCACCCCACCTGAGGTCTCCGCCATCGTACTGACCACCGTCGGCGAGCATTTCTGCGCGGGGCTCGATCTCTCCGAGATGGCCGAGCGCGACGCGGTAGGCGGCCTCCGCCACTCACGTTCCTGGCACGCGACGATGAATGCGATCACCGAATCCGAGATCCCCGTCATCGCCGTCCTCCAGGGCGGAGTAATCGGCGGCGGCCTCGAACTCGCGACTGCGGCTCATCTGCGGGTGGCCGAGGAGTCCGCGTATTTCGCCCTGCCCGAGGGCAAACGCGGCCTCTTCGTCGGCGGAGGCGCCTCGGTACGGGTGCCCCGCCTCATCGGACTCAGCCGAGTCCAGGACATGATGCTCACCGGCCGCCGCTTCGACGCCGCTGAGGCCGAGAGCATCGGACTTGTCAACTACCGCGTCCCCTCCGGCGAAGGACAGGCGAAAGCCCTTGAACTCGCAGCCTCGATCGCTTCGAACTCCCCGGTGACGAACTATGCGATCACCCAGGCGCTTCCACGCATCGCCGAAGCCGGCCGCGACGAAGGCTACATGTTGGAGGCCCTCATGGCATCCGTCGCCCAGTCGAGTGCCGAGGCGAAAGAGCTCATGCGGGCATTCCTCGATGGCTCCGGGCCCAAAGTGAGGAAGTGAACATGTCGACGATCATTCGAGAAGTTCCTGCCGGCGCCATCGGAGACAGCAGAATCGGTGACTTCCTGTCCTGGGTCAACGAAAAACACGGAATGTCTCTCACCAGCTGGACCGAGCTCTACACCTGGTCGGTCACCGACGTCGAGGACTTCTGGGAATCTGTGTGGATCTATTTCGGTGTCACAAGCCACACTCCATATGATTCGGTGCTCGAAGCGCGCATCATGCCCCATGCGAAATGGTTCACCGGTGCCACGCTCAACTATGCCGAGCACTCCCTTGGCGCCCCCGAACAGGCAGACGACCTCGCCGTCACCGCAGTCTCTCAGACCCGCGACGATTTCGCTCTGACCTTCAACGAGCTGCGCTCCGAGGTCGCCCGAGTCCGTTCCGGTCTCATCGCACTCGGGGTGACCAAGGGAGATCGTGTCGTGGGCTACCTGCCCAACCAGCCCGAAGCGCTCGTGGCGTTCCTTGCCGCTGCGAGCCTGGGCGCGATCTGGGCCAGCTGCGCCCCCGAATTCGGCACCCAGTCGGTCATCGACCGCTTCTCCCAGGTCGAACCCACCGTCCTCCTGGCAATCCCCGGCTACAGATACGGGGCCAAAGACGTTGAACGCACCGACGAACTCGCCGAGGTAGTCGCCGCCCTCCCGAGCCTGACCCACCTCGTATCCGTCGACTACGGATCCTTCAGTCTCGATTCGGAGCTGCGCGAGGCATTCACGACAGGGGCTGGACTCGACCATCCGATCGACGTCGTCGACTACATGGACCTCGGAACCACCTCGGCGAGAGATAACGGGACGAATGCGGACGGCAGTGCTCCGGACACAGTACTCACCGAGCTCGAATTCGAACCGGTCCCCTTTGACCACCCTCTGTTCATCCTCTTCTCCTCCGGAACGACCGGGAAGCCGAAAGCCATCGTGCACAGCCACGGCGGCATCCTGATCGAGACGATGAAGAATCACGGCTTGCATTTCGACCTCGGCCCAGGCAGTCAGTTCTGCTGGTTCTCGACGACCGCCTGGATGATGTGGAACGCTCTGGTCGGCGGACTCGTCGTCGGATCATCCATCGTCATGATCGACGGCAACCCGAACTACCCGGATTCGAAGGAACTGTGGCGCATCGCCGCGAGTAGCCGCACCACGCTCATGGGCATGGCTCCCGGAGCGATCATGAGCGCGCGCAAGGACGGCTTTCGGCCTACGGAGGAATTCGATCTGTCCATGGTCGAACAGTTCGGCGCAGCCGGTTCCCCGCTGCCGGCCGAGGGCTTCGAATGGCTTGTCGAGCAGTTCGGGCAGGATGTGTTGGTCAATGTGGGGTGCGGTGGCACCGATGTGTGCACCGGCATCCTCCAGGGCTCACCTCTGGCTCCCGTGTATTCCGGTGAGATGACCGCGCCTTCGCTCGGCTTTGCGGCCACAGCCTTCGACTCGGACGGTCAGGAGATCCTCGACGAGCTCGGAGAGCTCGTCATCACCCAGCCCGTTCCCTCGATGCCTGTGACTTTCTGGGGAGAAGACGGCGACGACCGATTCGAGAAGGCGTACTTCGAGAAGTTCCCAGGCGTTTGGCAGCACGGCGACTGGGTTCGGTTCTCCTCTGACGGCGGAGTCGTCGTCACGGGCCGATCTGACGCCACCCTCAACCGAGGCGGGGTGAGGCTGGGCACCGCAGACTTCTATTCCGTCCTCGACACCCTCGACGAGGTGGCCGATGCCCTGGTGATCCATCTCGAGGATCCCGATGGCGGCATGGGAGAGCTCGTGGTCTTCGTCCAGACCGAATCCGACGTGTCCTTCACCGATGATCTCTCGGCCCGAGTCAGCCATGAGCTCAAGACCCGACTCTCCCCACGGCACATTCCTGACGAGATCGTTCCCGTGGCGAAGGTCCCTCTCGGTCGGACGGGCAAAAAGCTCGAAGTCCCGGTCAAACGCATCGTCCAGGGTGCCGCACTCGACGAGGTCGCGAGTCCCGGTGCTCTGCAGGATCCGCTCTCGCTTGATGAGTACGTCGCTTTTGCCGAAGCGCGGAGGGAGAGGGAGTCAGCATGAGCGCTGGGAAGAACACGAGTCCGTTCAATGATGCGAGTGAAAGACTTGCAATAGCCGTCATCGGCACTGGAGTCATCGGGGCCGCCTGGGTCTCGGGCTTCCTCGCCGCCGGCCACAGCGTCACTGCCTTCGACCCGGCTGACGGAGCGGAGAAGCGGTTGCTCGAGCAGGTGAAGGCCAACCTGGAGGTGACCGCCGGAGTCAATGACTCGCAGCTCAATCGTTTGGCCTTTGCGCCCACCCTTGCCGAGGCAGTTGCCGCAGCCGACTTCGTCCAGGAGAACGGTCCGGAGCGCCTCGAGGTCAAGCAGGCGATGCTTGCCGAGGTCGACGCCATGGCACCCGAGACGGCAATCATCGCCTCGTCGACGTCGGGATTCTCTCCGAGCGAGATTTCAACTGAAGCGACGAAGGCTCCGGGCCGCATCATTGTCGGACATCCTTTCAACCCGGCGCACCTCGTCCCTTTGGTGGAGGTGGTCCCCACCCCCGGGGCTTCCGTAGAGCTCGTCGATCGGGCGATGAAGATCTACCGGTCTATCGGGAAGAAGCCCATCCTGGTTCGAGCAGAGCTTCCCGGCCATGTGGTCAACCGCCTGCAGGCCGCGCTGTGGCAGGAGGCATACTCATTGGTCAATGAGGGTGTGGTCTCAGTGTCTGACATCGACACTGCGATCTCATATGGCCCCGGGCTTCGGTGGGCGATCCTCGGACCCTTGGCTCAGCAGTCGCTGTCGGGAGGTGCCGGCGGAATGCGTCACGTCCTCGACCATTTGGGACCGCCGCAGGAGGTGTGGATGCACGACCTCAAGCAGGTTCATCTCGACGAGGTTCTCAAGGAGAAGCTCATCGCCGGCGTCGACGACGAACTCGCGGGCAGGGACTCCACCGCCATCGCTCGACAACGTGACGAGATGCTCATCAGCCTGCTCGAACTGAAGTCCCGCTACGAGGAGCTTCCCTAAGCTTCGTATCCATTGTTCAACCCATGACTAGGAATTATGACGATGATCTACCAGCCAGCCATCGACACCGAGACGATCACGGCCATCGACGTACACACCCACGTCGAAGCCGACGACCACCATCACACCTCGCTCGACCAGGAGCTCCTCGATGCTTCGGCGGGGTACTTTCGGGCGTCGGTTCCCCGCACCCCTACCGTTGCCGATCTCGCCGACTACTACCGTGAGCGGAAGATGGCGGCAGTGATCTTCACGGTCGACGCCACAACAGCGCTCGGCGGACATCCGCCAGTTTCATCAGAAATGATCGCCGGACAAGCCGCGGAGCACAACGACGTCCTCATCCCCTTCGGGTCCGTCGATCCCCGCAAGCCAGCAGAAGCGGTCGACCGCATCCGCGACCTTGCGACGAACTACGGAGTGAGGGGCATGAAGTTCCACCCCAGTCTGCAGGGATTCGACCCGAGCCACTCCGACTACTACCCGATCTACGAGGTGTGCGCCGAGCACGGACTCGTCGCGCTCTTCCATACGGGCCAGACCGGAATCGGCGCAGGATTGCCAGGAGGCCGCGGGATCAAGCTGAGGTACTCGGACCCGATGCTCCTCGACGACGTCGCTGCTGACTTTCCGGAGCTGACTATGATCCTCGCGCACCCGTCCGTACCCTGGGCGGATGCATCGATCTCGATCGCCACGCACAAGGCCAATGTCTTCATCGATCTCTCAGGATGGTCGCCGAAGTACTTCCCGCCGCAGCTGACCCGGGCCATCGGATCGATGCTCAAAGAGAAGGCTCTGTTCGGCTCCGACTTCCCTCTCATCACTCCCGAGAGGTGGATCAGCGACTTCGAGAAGCTGGACGTCAGGGAAGAAGCAGTGCCGCTGATCATGAAGGAAAATGCGCTGCGCGTGCTGGGCCTGTGAGCGTATGATCGAGCTGGCGTCAGCCCGGACCGGCGCAATCGGTCGAAGAGCGTGTATTCACCCCTCGAGGTGCTCGGTCAGCTTCAGCCCGCGCTGTGCCCACGCGATCTCACTGCGGGCACGGTCAGCGAGTCCTTCGTAGGCGAATCGCTTATAGGTGATTGTCATCTCACGGTCCTTGTCGGCTGTGACGGCGAGTCGACGGTTGAGCATCGGTGATTCGAGCGCATCTATGTTGGCTATCTCGTCTTCGATGTACTCGAGCTCCCCCCTCCATACTTCGATGTGATTGCGAAGGAATGATATCCGCGCTTCGTGGTTCGCGGATTCGAGGTAGGCAGCTTTCAGATGAGCGGCATCGCGTGTGCGCTGATACTTCAGCGGAGAATTCATCCAATCGATGAACGATGATTCCCCCGCATCGGTGACGTGGTAGACCCGACGCATGCCGGCGGTCCCACGCGCCTGCTCCTCAGGAAGGATGAGTCCTTCTTCGGCCATCTTGCGCAGTTCGGGATAGATCTGCGAGTCGGGGGCGTGCCAGACATGGCCTACAGACTGTGAGAATTGTTTGGCCAGGTCATAGCCCGACATCGGTTCGATCCGGAGAAGCGCGAGGATGGCACTTCGTAGACTCATCTCGTTGGTCCTGTTCTGTTTGTCTGAAGACGAGGAGGGTCCGGGCTGTGCAGCCCGGACCCTCTCACATTACCGTTCTCAGGCTTTGTAGCCGGTACGCCATCCTCCCTGGTAGGTCTGGCGCGCAACAGTCGAGTACGGCACGGGGCTGACTACCGCGCGAACCTCGGTCTGCTCGTGAGGCTCGACGGATGCTTTCTTGGTTCCGCCACCCGGCTCGCCCCAGACGACCTTGAGTTCGGCACCCTCGGGAACGTCAGGATCGACGACGGCCAAGGAAAGCCCGCGACGCTCGTTCGCTGAGTAGCCTGTGAACATCGAGAAGCCGACCGTATTGCCATCGGCGTCGACGACCTTGTCGTAATTTGCCGAACCGTAGTTCGCCAGCGGAAGGTCGAAGTACTTGTAGTTCGGGCCGTCGACATTCAGAGGTGAGGAGAGCACCTTGCCGAGGTCGTCTGCATCCCACGCGAGAGTGACCTTTCTGCGCTGCGCGGCCGGATCCATCTTCTCCAGGGAGCTGCGGCCGATGAAATCGTGGTCGAACCTGATGAAAGATCCGTAGCCGAGCTCCCAAGGTGTCAGGTAGTAGTCCTCGATGTTTTCGGAGACGAACGAACCTGCAAGAGTGCCGGTCGCCTCGTAGCTGTCGGCTCCGAGCCATTCGCGGAATGTCCGTTCTTCCTCGCCGGTGTAGATGGCGGGCAGCGGAGAGGGAATCCATCCCGATTCGAGGGTGTTCGATGGGTAAGCGCGCGAACCGACCTGGAGCATGCCGAATTGACTGCCGGCCTCGACGATTGCGTCACGGATGACTTTGTGGTCATCATAAGGACCCCAAAGCTCTAGGCCAGGAGCACCCGCCATGCCGTGACGCAGTGTGCGCACCTGCTTGCCGGCGATGGTCATCGACGCCATGTTGAAGAAGCCGATCTTCTCCAGCGGACCGCCGTTGAGCTTCTCGATGATGTCCCATGCCTTGGGGCCTTGGATCTGGTAGCGGTAGTACCGACGGCTGACCGGATCACCGTAGGGGCGCGAAGGCGAACGACGGTCGACCTCGATGTCGAGGTCCTTGTAGTCGCCCGTCTCCGCGTGGAACATCAGCCAGTTCGAAGCTGGCGCACGACCGACGTAGACATACTCGTTTTCAGCCTCGTGGAAGAGGATGCCGTCACCGATCACATGTCCCGACGCCGTAGTCGGCACGTACTGCTTTGCCTTGTTCACAGCGAACTTCGCAACCGAGTTGATTGCGGTGTCGGAAATCAGTTTGATGGCGTCCGAACCGCGCAGGAAGACATTGTCCATGTGGTGCGACTGGTCGTAGAGGACTGCCGTCTCTCGCCAAGCGCGCTGCTCCTTGATCCAGTTCGAGAAGTCCGCAGGCACAACAGGATAGATATAGGATCCGATCTGCGAGTTGCGGAGGAGTTCGACAGGATTGCTCTTGTCGAGAATCTGCTGGAGATTGTCAGTCATCGTCGATGAACCTCTCTTGTTGTCAGGGATGCTCCGCTCTGAAACATCCGGTCTTGTGTGATGCTGGTCGGGAGTTGATGCATTGATGCGGCCGACTTTGACGTGTAGGTGAAGCACTGGAGATAAGACGCCGGATCAGTCGAATACGATGGTTTGGTTACCATGCCGGATGACTCGGTCTTCGGCGTGCAATCGGACTGCCTTCGAGAGCACCGCCCGTTCCACGTAGGCTCCTCTCGCCTGCATGTCGCCGGCGGACATCTTGTGGTCGACTCGGGTGACGTCCTGCTCGATGATCGGACCTTCGTCGAGATCCCTCGTCACGTAATGGCTGGTCGCTCCGATGAGCTTCACGCCGCGTTCCTTGGCTTTCCGGTATGGCCCTGCACCGATGAAGGCGGGTAGGAACGAATGGTGGATGTTGATCACTGGAACTTGGACGTCATCGAGGAATTTCTCGGACAGGATCTGCATGTACCGGGCGAGGACTACGAGATCGACGTTGCCGGCCAGCAGATCGATGATGCGGGCTTCTGCTGCGGATTTGTCTGGCCCCTGTGAAGGTACGTGGAAGAACGGGATTCCGAACTGGCGCACTGCTTCCGCGACGTCTGTGTGGTTCGAGATCACCAGGGGAATCGATACTGGCAGTTCGCCGCGCTGGTGCCTCCACAGCAGTTCGAGCAGGCAGTGATCACTCTTCGAGGCGAGCACCGCCATGCGTTTGAGAACCTTCTGCTCCTCGAGGCGGAAACGCATTCCGAGGGGTTCGAGAGTTGACGCGATGTCAGCCCGGATATCTGGAAATGTGGCAGAGAGACCCTCCTTGCGGAAGACGACGCGCTGAAAGAAGTCTCCTCCTTCCGGATCGGTCGTGTACTGGTCGAGGGAGACGATGCTGCCGCTGTTCCGAGCAATGAGCGAAGTGACTGTCGACACCAGTCCCGATTGATCAGGGCCAGTGACGATCAGGGTTGCGCAGTCTTTGCGCTGTTCGGCGAGATCGGTCATTTCATCGCCACCTCACTTTCGGGCAGTGAACTTCTGCGTCCACTCGGCAGTGGCCAACAATCCACCGAAAGTGTAGAAATGTGTTTTCAGGGTCTCCGGTGATTCCGGTTCACCTGCCTGGTCAGTCAGGTCTCGGACGAATCTGTCTGGCCCGGCGGTGCCGACGAGATTCGTCAGTGAGAATCCGTATTTCTTCACGATTCCGGCGCTCGTGCCCACACCGAACCGTCGGGCATAGCCGAGAAGTCTTTTGATACCCGCCGGGCCTGGTGTGCCAATCCGGATCACCGATTCGATGCCACGGTCGCGAACCTCACTGACCCATTCACTGACTCGCTGCGCGTCGAATGCGAACTGGGTGAGAACGACCTGGTCCAGATTCTGCTCTGCCAACGCAGAGACCTTGGCACTCAGGTGATACCAGAGATCGTCGTCACTGATATCGGGATGGCCCTCGGGATAGCCGCCGACTCCCACTTCGGCGACCCCGTAGTCGTGCAGGATTCCGGTGCGAATGACCGACAGCGAATCTTCGTACGGCCCCTCCGGCGTCGCAGGATCGCCGCCGACGACGAAGACGTGTTTCGTCGCATCAACTTGCTGCAGTGCATCGAGAAATTCTCTGAGCTCCCGTTCGGACTTGAGCCGACGGGCGGAAATGTGAGGAACCGGAACGAAACCCAGATCAGCTACAGCTTTCGACGCTTCGACTCGCATCGGGAGGTCTTCATTGCCGAGGAAGGTGACATTGATCCGCGTCCCCGGCGGGATCGCATGTGCTGCTTCTCTGAGATTGGGAATGTCCTTTCCGGTCATCTCGAGTGAGAAGTCGTCCAGTAGGCCCGTTGCGGTAAGTGACGCCACGGTCAGATTCCTTTCGTAGACACTGCTTTGTGCTCTCCAGATGACTATATGCATAGGTACTTGCCTATGTCCATAGGTAAATTACCGGGCGAACGATTCCTGCTTGGTTCACACACAAATGGGGGCCTGCCGTCACCGCTCGCCGTCGCATTCAGGCGAAGGGAAGGCATTGCCTACACGACAGGACGCTGATAATGTGCAGCACATCACCATTTACCTATCGATATAGGTATGCCGCAGCGAGGCGGCCCGGCCGACACATCTGAATCGGAGAAATGCGTGGATCTACGAGAACGAATCAACACTTCCCATATGTCGTCCTATCAATGGCTGATCGTCGGCATCTGCACTTTCCTCAATGCACTAGACGGGTACGACGTCCTGGCTATCTCATTCACATCGAATGAGGTCAGCGATGAGTTCAGCCTGTCAGGGACCACGTTGGGACTTGTCATGAGCGCGGCGCTCCTCGGCATGGCGGTCGGCGCACTGGTTCTCGGGCCGGTAGCCGATCGGATCGGACGTAAGAAAATGATGATGATTGCGCTCATCGTCAATGCCGTCGGGCTGTTCTTCACCGCAACCTCGACATCGGCTGCCGAACTCGGCCTCTGGCGCGTCGTCACAGGGTTGGGAATCGGCGGCATCCTGGTCAGCACCAATGTCATCTCGGCCGAATACGCATCACGCCGCCGTCGCGGACTGGCCATCAGCATCTACGCCGCCGGTTATGGAATCGGCGCTGCCGTCGGCGGCAGCGTGATGATCAGCCTCATCGGAGCATTCGGATGGCGGTCAGTCTTCGTCTTCGGCGGCAGTCTGACCGTAATGTCCTTGTTCCTTGTCATTTGGCTGATTCCAGAGTCCGCTTCGTACCTCTACAACCGGAAGCCGACCAACGCGCAGAAGCGCCTCGACGCCATCGCCGCGAAGCTCGGACACAATGAACCGGTCGACCTCTCTGCAGCAGAATCGGACATGGAATCCGGTGCAGGCACCGGCAAAGGCGTGAGCTCACTGCTTAACCGCCGCAATCGTCGAGTCACCCTCGTCGTCTGGGCTACCTTCTTCATCGTCATGTTCGGGTTCTACTTCGTCAACTCGTGGACTCCGCGCCTGATGAATGAGACAGGACTCAGCGAGTCACTGTCGATGGTCGTCACTGTGGGCCTGACGGTGGGCGGGGCCATCGGCTCTGTGACATTCGGACTCTTCACCTCGCGCTGGTCGACCCGTTCCGTCCTGATGAGCTTCTCTGTCCTGGCCGCGATATTCATGGCAGTCTTCGTCTTCACCGCTCAGTGGCTGGCGATCGTCATCATCTTCGGAGTGCTGGTCGGAATGTTCACCAACGGCTGCATCGCCGGTCTCTATGTCCTCACGCCACAGTCCTACTCAGCGTCGATGCGATCGACAGGGTCAGGCTGGGGAATCGGCATCGGACGCTTCGGCGCCATCATCGCCCCGACAGCCACCGGTGCCCTGCTCGACGGGGGCTGGAGCCCGCAGGCGATCTACGTGCTCGTCGGCGTCATCCTACTCCTGGCAGCGCTCGCACTGCTCGGCATGCGCGGCATCGATGTCGAAGCGAACCGAAAGCCGGAGCCTGTGACCAGCCCTGCCCTATAAGCAGGCCCTCTTCATCGGCACCCAGGTGCTGAGGGGCGAACTCGTCGGCGACTCAGACGAATGCGGATTCTCCAGTCAATGCCGGGCCGACGATGAGCGCAATGACTTCATGTGTGCCCTCATAGGAGTAGACGGCCTCGGCGTCGGCGAAGAAACGCGCCGCGTCGTTCTCTAGCAGAATTCCGTTGCCGCCGTGGACCTCACGAGCCAGCGACACTGATTCACGCGCCATGCGGGCAGTCTGCATCTTTGCCAAGGCAGAATTCGCATCGACGTAGTTTCCGGCGTCCTGCTGTGCCGACAGCTGGACGACCATGCCCAACGATGCAGTGAGATTACCCAAGATCCGCGCAAGCTTCTCCTGGACAAGTTGGCAGCTGCCGATCGACCGGCCGAACTGCTCACGCTTCCTCACATACGCCAGGGCCGCGTCAAGGGCTCCCGCCTGCAGGCCGGTGGCGATCCATGCTACGTCGGATCGCATCACGCGCAGGATCCGATTGACGTCACGCCAGGAGTTCATCTCGCGCAATCGGGCCGATTCGGGGACTGCGACTTCCTCGAACCTGATCACAGAGTTCTGCATCGGACGTAGGGCGGCTTTTCCAACCATGGTGTCCATGCTCAGGCCGCTGCTCTCACTCGGAACCAGGAAGACCTTGACCTGGGAGTCTGCAACGTCGCGAGCGAAGACCGCGATAATGTCAGCCCTCGACGCGCCTCCGATCCATCTCTTAGCGCCGTCGATGATCCAGTGCCCTTCGCCGTCGCCGGCTGCCTCGTCGAATCGCGCCGTGGTGGCGAGGCCTCCGGCGATGTCAGACCCATGGCCAGGCTCGGTCAGCGCGAAGGCTCCCGCGAGGGCGAAGGATCGCACCTTCGGGTCGAGGACTGCGACCTGTTCGGGCGCGCCGCCGTGTCAGACGGTCGCCCGGAAGAGTCCGGACTGGCCGTTGTGCATCGTCGCCACCGACGCATCCGTGCGTGCGAGAACATAGTTGCGGAAGCCCGAGAACATGGTCGAATCGGCTTCCACTTCGGCTACGCCTTCGGGCCGCATCAGGTCAAGGTCGTCTCTGCATCGATGATCGGCATTCTGCGGCACTTCCCTTCCTTCGGTCTATGTTTCAGTGTGGTTGGGACCACATGAAACCAAAAGCAGAATAATCCTTATAACTAATCCGGAATCGCGAACATGTGCACCTGAAGGGTCTCGGATCTCAGCTTGCGTCGGGCGGCGACTCGCCCGGTGTCCTTGGTCAACACGCCCACTCGATGCTCGACCAGCAGAGACACCGCCGGCAACCCGATACCGCACCTCCAAGCATGAGATGGTCGGAACTGTCGCGGGACACAGAGTCAGCTGCGACGCGCTGGTGCAGCAGTGGACTCGGGCAGGAGCGACGGGCAGCCTGAATTCGCCACCGGGCAGAGTCAATCCCTGCATCCGAGGGACAACCACGGAGTGCAAGACAGAATTCACCGTGTCTTTATCCCCCACAGCAGAAGTGATTGCCCATTCCGTCTAAAATCGACTCTGATGGTTGCTGAACGCTATGTCGAATCCGAGAAGACGATCAGCAACCCCTCAGATCGCAGTCAGTGGACAGAACGAGCACAGGGGTTGCTGTCTTGGGCAACCTCATTCTGGGTCTTGGCGATCGGCTTCGTCATCGTCACACTCGCCGCGGCCGGCCCCCTGCGAGTCTGGGACTACAAGCTCAATCGACGATGGCTCTACCTCTTCGAACCCGACCTCGTCTGGTTCTTTCAGCACATCCTCGATCCCATCGCAGGCCAGGCCGTCTGTCTTCCCGTCCTGGCGATCACCGCAATCGTCCTGGCACGCAAACGTCGGTCCTGGCGCCCGATCGTCTTCGCGATCGCCGTCGAAGCAGCTTTCTACCTCGGCGTCGGTTCGCTCAAGGTCCTTTTCGCCCGACCGTCGACCACCCTTCACGACCCGCGGTTCTTCCACGGCGGTCTGATCGAAATCGGCGGCCGTGGAATCAGCTACCCGTCCGGGCACGCGGCCGAAGCAGTACTCATCTACGGCGCGGTCGCCTACCTCATCGCCACCTACAGCGACGTCTCCACCAGAACCGCGCAGCTGCTGTGGTGGGGCGTCGCCGCCGTCAGCGTAAACTCCGTGGTCGTGTCCTTCACCCTCGGCTGGCACTGGGCCACCGACCTCATCGGAGGTCTGCTGATCGGCGGGGTCTTCCTGCGACTGCTCATCATCGCCGACAGGCGAATACCCGATCTCAGTACCTGAAGTCGTTCACAGCCAGGTGTCGTCGAGGTCGGCGAACGTCGTCGCCCTGCTTTCGACGAGGTCGAACCACGGCCCGGTCTGCGGCAGTTCGTGAGCGAAGAAGTACCGTGCCGCCGCGATCTTTCCCTTGAGGAACGCCGAATCGCCGCGTTCACCGGCGGTCGCTCCGGCAGCCATCCCCTGCTGCAGCCACAGCCACGCCATCACTGTGTGTCCGACCGCTTCGAGATAGGTCCAGGCATTGTCGAGAGCCACCGTAGGATCTCCGCTCGCCCACACTGCGGTGGTCACGGATTCGATGCGATCCACGGCTGACTCCAGGGCAGCGGTCTCGGCGGTCCATTCGGAACGGTCGGCCGCCTCGGCGAGGGTCTCTCGCATCTGCTCCAGCAGCACCTGCAGTCCGGCCGCACCTTTCATAATGACCTTGCGGCCGAGGAGATCCTTGGCCTGAATGCCGTGCGTGCCCTCGTGGATCGGGTTGAGTCGATTGTCGCGATAGAGCTGCTCGACATCGTGATCGCGAGTGTACCCAGCACCGCCGAGCACCTGGATAGCGTGATCGTTGGCCTTCAGACACCACACGCTCGGCCAGGTCTTGACGATCGGAGTGAGCACATCGAGCAGCAGTGCGGCGCGCTCACGCTCCGCCTCGTTATCTGCGGTCTCGGATTCGTCGAGCAGACGCGCGGCATAGAGGATGAGTCCGAGTCCGCCCTCGACATAGCTCTTCGACGACAGCAGCATGCGCCGGACATCGGAGTGCTCGACGATCGGGACCGGCGGACCATCAGATCCCTTGGCGCCGTCGGGCCGACCTTGACGCCGGTCGCGAGCATAACGGAGGGCATCGAGGTACCCGTGGTAGCCGAGCCCCACGGCACCGGCGCCGACCCCGATGCGAGCCTCATTCATCATGTGGAACATGCAGGCCAGCCCCTGGCCCCGCTCTCCCACGAGGAAGCCGACCGCACCCGCGGAGCCCGCCGGAGTGTGCGCACCCTCACCGAAGTTGAGCAGCGTGTTCGTCGTTCCCCGCCATCCCATCTTGTGGTTGAGCCCAGAGAGGACGACATCATTGCGCTCACCGAGGCTGCCATCGTCGTTGACGAGGTACTTCGGCACGAGGAACAGGCTGAGACCCTTGACTCCCGGCTGGTCGCCGTCGGCACGTGCCAGGACGAGGTGGACGATGTTCTCCGAGAGCTCGTGATCGCCACCGGAGATCCACATCTTCGTTCCATGGATGCGGAAGGCGTCGTCCCCGCCGTCGGGGTCCGGAACAGCTTTCGTCGTGACGTCGCCCAAAGAGGAGCCAACATCGGGCTCGGACAGGCACATGGTGCCGAAGAAGCGGCCGTCGAGTTCGGGCAGCACGTACTTCTCGATCTGTTCCTCGGTGCCGTATTCGAGCAGCAGATTGGCGTTGCCCATAGTCAGCATCGGATAGCTGGCGGTGCCGATATTGGCCGCCTGGAACCAGGCGAAACAGGCCTTCGCGACCGTCTGCGGCAGCTGAATGCCGCCGACGCTCTCATCCATCGTCGCCGACAGCAGGCCGATTCCGGCGAACTGGTCGAGCGCAGACTTGATTTCGGGGATCAGCGTCACCGCCGTGCCGTCGAATGTCGGCTCGTTGAGGTCGGACTTGCGTGCGTGAGTGGCGAAACGTTCTTTCGCCAGTTCCTCGCTGGCTTCGAGCACGGAGTCGAAGACCTCACGCGAATGGTCGGAGAAGCGAGGCCGCTGACAGAGTTCGTCGACCTTGAGCCAGTCATAGAGTTGGAAGTCGATGTCCTCGGCGGAGAGGATGGATTCTGTCGCAGTCGTCAAGACGCCATTGCCTTTGCTCTGTTCAGTCACGAGTCCAAGCTATGGCTAATCGTTCGTTAAGTAAAGTCGTTTGCTCCCTCGCGCTGCAGAAGTTCGGCGATTGGACAGCCGCGAGGTCCGCCAGGCGCTCCTCACCCCTGGGATTCCCCACTCGAGAGGACTATAATTCTCTCTACAATCTGCGTGGGAATGGGGCGAAGGATCATGACCGCAGAAATGAATCGATCGTCGAAGCTGGCCGACATGATCGAGCAGATCTCGAAGGCGTTCAAGAGCGCCAACATCGGCCAAGGACAGAAAGTCGGCTACCGCGAAGACAGCTCCGAGGAACGGCTGCAAGCCACAGCTGAGCACGAAGGAGTGAAGCTCTATCGCAATCCCGACGGATCACATCTCGCCGTCGACGAATCCCACTCGAGTTACGATGACTGATCACGATCAGCCTGAGAGCTGATTCGTCTGCTCGAGCGAACATTAACAGCCCGGCACACGGCTATCCGCGTGCCGGGTTTCGCTGTGTCCCAGGTAGGATCGCCAGGGCCCTGATGCCACGCCGACAAGTCGGCGGAACAACGATGCTGAAATGAAAGGCAGAGCCTATGCCCTCCCCCACTGCCTCGCCGGCGCAGACGTCTGATTCGAGGCCGCAGCCATCGGGTGTCCTGCGGATCCTCCGCAATTACCGCTTCCCGCTCTTCATCCTCACCGGCGTGGTCGTCGGTGCCGTCATCGGCCTAGTCTTCGGGGAACGCGCCACTGTCATCAAGCCGTTCGGCACTCTGTTCATCAACATGATGTTCACCCTCGTCGTGCCGTTGGTGTTCTTCTCCGTCTCCTCCGCGGTCGCGGGAATGTCCTCGGCCGCACGGCTGGGCAAGATCATGGGCAGCATGCTCGGCGTCTTCGCCGTCACCGGCATCATCGCCTCCATCGTCATGGTCGCCGCGCTGCGCATCTTCAACGCCACGGACGGCGTCCAGGTGGAGATGCAGGAGCCGGAGAATGTCGAGGAAGTCGGGTCCATCGGTGATCAACTCGTGCAGACCGTCGTCGTCGACGACTTCTCGAAGCTCATGTCCGCCGAGCACATGCTCGCCCTCATCGTCTTCGCCGTCATCGTCGGCTTCGCCACCAGCAGGATCGGCGACGCGGGCAAGCCGTTCGCCAAGTTCCTCAACTCCGGCACCGAGGTATTCCTCAAGTTCACCTCGATCATCATGTACTACGCCCCGATCGGTCTCGGGGCCTACTTCGCCGCCCTCATCGGCGACCTCGGATCCCAGCTCGTCGGGGATTACGTTCGCGCCTTCCTCGTCTACTACCCGGTGGCGATCGCGTACTTCATCCTCGCGTTCACGTTCTACTCCTTCCTCGCCGCGGCCGCCGAGGCGTGTCTCGGTTCTGGGGCAATATCCTCGAGCCCACGGCGATCTCCTTGGGTACGTCGTCCTCGGTGGCGGCGATCCCGGCGAACCTGCGAGCGGGAGAGAAGATCGGAGTCCCCCGCGACATCCGTGAGACGATCGTGCCGATCGGTGCCACGATCCACATGGAAGGATCGAGCCTGTCCGCGATCCTCAAGATCGCCTTCCTCTTTGCTGTGTTCCAGCGCGACTTCTTCACCCTGGAGAACATCCTCATCGCCATCGCCGTGGCTCTGCTGGCCGGAATGGTCATGGCCGGCATCCCGTCCGGTGGCTTCATCGGTGAGCTCATGATCATCACCCTCTACGGCTTCCCGGCAGCGGCACTGCCGATCATCCAGATCATCGGGACCGTCATCGATCCCCCGGCCACCACGGTCAATTCCGTCGGCGATCAGGCGAGCTCGATGATGGTCGCGCGCATCCTCGACGGCAAGGACTGGATGGACAAGGCCGACGAGGATGATCACGATTCGGTTCCGTATGCTCAGTGAATCTGTCACACTCCCGAGCTCGTAGATTCGGACAAGGCTCCTTCTGGCCGAATGTCTCGGAGATGTCATAGGAACGCAATAGAACTTCCGCATTTGCGACTCGGCATCTCAGCTTCTGTTCAGATTCGGGCAAAAGGCTCTCACCTGGGCTGACGATACTCGATTCCAGCAATGTTCCTGATCTGTAAGAGGAGATGCCACCATGCCCGCCATCCTCAGCACTCACGCCGCAAAGTGGGGCGTCGCCGCATTAGCCGGCCTCGCTTCCCTGGGTCTCGCAGTCGGGCCGGCAGCCGCCTCCGCCGATTCCGCGCCCGCATCCAGTGCCGCTCAGGCACCCCAGAGTTCGGGACACCCGAAGGGAGCTGTCAAGTACGCGGACAGACTGATCACTGCCTACGGCATCGGTGATGCCGTGGTCGTGGATCAGCTCGCCACGAAGCACGTCGTCGCTGCCCTCGCCGAGCACAACCTCAGGCACGCCGAACGTTGGCATCGCACGTCAGCCGATTCCGGCGAGGGATACACCTGGGTGTCCTACACGAACCTGGACACGCATGAGGTTATGAATCTGACAGTGAGAAACGCGCTCGCCGCGAACAAGGGCCGCGATGCCGTTCGTGAGGTCGAGTTCGTCGGCTGAGAACGACCCATTGACATCCCGTTGACCAGATTCTGGTCGGCGTCTTGTCAGCACGGCTGACCAGCTCGGTAGACTCGGGAACCATGGTCGCCCTGAATGAAGTCCCGCGCCGCCGCTACACCGCGGGGCCGACGCCTCTCCAACATCTGCGGAGCCTGCCCGCCGAACTCGGCGGACCGCAGATCTGGATCAAACGCGATGACCAGCTGGGACTGACTCAGGGCGGGAATAAGACGCGCAAACTCGAGTTCCTCATCGCCGACGCCCGGAATCAGGGCGCGGACACGCTCATCACCATCGGCGGGGTGCAGTCCAATCACTGTCGACTGACCTTGTCCGCTGCACGAGTCGAGGGCCTCGACTGTCACCTGATCGTCGAAGAGGACCTCGGACCTGAAGGCAGCGCCCTCGGACCGACAGGGTCGAACCCGCCGGAGTACACGGGAAACTTCCTGCTCTTCGACCTCCTCGGCGCGGATTCGGTCACGGTGCTCGGCCACGGGGCCGACCTCCTCGGCGAGGCTGAAGAACTGGCTGAGAAGCTGCGCGGCGAGGGCAGGAAGCCTTACGTCATCCCGGTGGGCGGGTCGAACCCGATCGGTGCGCTCGGGTACATCGACTGTGCCGTTGAGATGCTCGACCAATTCGCCGAGGCGGGACTGGATTCGCCCACGATCGTCACTCCCAGCGGTTCGGCCGGAATGCAGGCCGGACTCGTCGTCGGCCTCCACAGTGCAGGAAGCGATGCTCCGGTCATCGGCATCAACGTCAGCCGGACACAGGCGGAGCAGGAGCCGAAGATCGTCGACCTGGTCGATTCCACGGCGCACTTCCTCGATCTGCCCCCGGTCCCTCGCGACGCCACAGTGGGACTCGGCGACTATGTCGGGACGGGATACGCTCTGCCGACTCCCGAGATGGTCGAGGCCGTGCGTCTCTTCGCCCGCACCGAGGGCATCGTCCTCGACCCGGTCTACACCGGCAAGGCAGCGGCCGGCCTCATCGACCTCATCAGCTCCGGCCGTTTCTCTCCCGAGGACGAGGTAGTCTTCATCCATTCCGGGGGAGTCCCCGGACTCTACGCCCGTGCCCAGGCGTTTGCCTGAGCACCACTCAGCTCCCACCCCCAACGGAAGGCACACAGATGACAGTTTCGACAGCAGACCTGTGGGACGAACGCGGCGACGAACTCTATTCGATCGCCCTGAACTTCGGCGACTTCGGAGCCAAAACGGCATTCTCCGGACCGGCTCGCACCATCCGCTGCTTCCAGGACAACGGACTGGTCAAGCAGACCCTCAACCAGCCCGGCGACGGCGCCGTGCTCGTCATCGACGGTGACGGATCGATCGCCACCGCCCTCATGGGTGACATGATCGCCGAGGCAGGAGTTCGAAACGGCTGGAACGGTGTCGTCATCAACGGTGCCGTCCGTGACCGTGAGGCTCTGGCCGAGATGGAGTTCGGCATCAAGGCTCTGGCCAGCAACCCGCGCAAGAGCGCGAAAGACGGTGCCGGCGAGATCGACGTGACCGTGGAGATCGGCGGCGCGACGATCCGCCCGGGAGCGATGGTCTTCGCCGATGCCGACGGCGTCGCCGTCGAGAAGTAGGTCGGCAGAGACTCAGCGGTGAATGGTGTCGAAGCTTTGTTCGGCTGAGTCCCAGATGTCGGCAACATCGATCTGACCATCGGCGGTGAGTTCTTCGACAGTCGACCGGTCGTAGAGGTATGTCCACTCCCCTGCCGACACGATTCCGGTGACCACGAGGATGTCATAGTCGAAACCTGCCCGTGACGTCGCCTGGACGATGAACGCCGTGGCTTCCAAGTCTTTGACTCTGTCCTCGGTCGAGGCGAAGTGGACATGAAGGCGTTCGGGTTCGGTCTCCTGGTTGAAGTCGGGGTTCGTCTCCGATTCGAGACTCACCTCGACGCCGTCCAAGGACTGCGCCACATAATCCGAGAGCTCGCCGAGGGAATCGAAGCCCTGCTCCACGACATCCAGAGTCGCCGTCGGCGTCGTTTCGGGTTCCGACGATGAGCCGGAATCGGAGCCGCAGCCGCTGAGGGCGATGAGTGCGGCGATCAGGAGCCCGGCGAGAGCAGGGGCGGACTTCGAATCGAACCTCATGGCACCAGCCTATCGGCGGACGCGTGCTGGTACCGCATCGCCTCGATTGCATAGAGCGTGGTGCTCCGTTGGGATTCGGATCACCTCGGCGCGAAACGGGAATAGATCCATCACCTATCTAGTTGAACTTTAAACTAGATTGATCTACACTGATACCAACAGCCGATCCGTTCAGGAGAACAGCATGACCACCACCCCCATCCAGGCACCGACCTCCATCGACCGGCAGACTCCCGCCGTCAATGAGAAGCGACTCAGTGCCGCCACCGGAATGGACGCCGTGACTCTGCTCGTCGGCGATCTCGAGAAGATGTCGAACTACTACTCGAACGCCCTCGCCATGGAGCCCCTCGAGGAGACCACCCGCGACGGCGAGGTCCACCGCGTGCTCGGCCGCGGCACCACACCCCTGGTCAAACTCGTGGCTACCCCGGACCTGCCCGGCGTCGACCCCAAGCAGGCCGGGCTCTTCCATACCGCGTTCCTGTTCGACACCAAGGAAGCCCTGGCAGCCACGGTCGCCCACGCCGCGCAGAACACCAACAGCACCTTCGTCGGCTCCAGCGATCACCTGGTCAGCCAGGCCTTCTACTTCACCGACCCCGAAGGCAACGGCATCGAGCTCTACATCGACCGAGCCCGCTCGGAATGGACTCACTCACTCGACGGTGAGGTCCAGATGGATACGCTCTACCTCGACCCGAACCGCTTCCTCGAGCGCCACCTCAACCAGGACGTCCTCGCGGACACTGCCGCCGAGCCCGGCATCGTCGGCCACGTCCACCTGCAGGTCGGCAACATCCCGCAGGCCCGCGAGTTCTACGTCGACGCCCTCGGATTCGAACCGTCACTGTCGTCGATGCCCGGAGTCCTCTTCGCAGCGGCCGGCGGATACCACCACCACGTGGCCATGAACACCTGGAACAGCCGCGGTGCCGGTCCGCGGGCGGCCAGCCTCGGCCTCGGGGATGTGGCGATCACCGTTCCCGGGCGCGAAGACCTCGATGCACTGGTCGCTCGCCTGCGTGCGCACAACCTCGATTTCGCCGATGACGGACGTTCGGTCCGCGTCGTCGACCCGTGGGGCACGCAGGTCACTCTGGCCACCGGAACCAGCTCCATCGACGAGACGCTGGCACGCTGACACTCCGCCGGTGCGAATAGCTCCACCGGCCAGAACGCGCTGATGCGGGTGATGCTCAACGTCATCACCCGCCTCAGTCGCCTCCGCCGAGATCAGCTCTTGGAATGCACTCGCTCGACAGCCGCCTGCGGATGAAGGTCGAGTCGGCGCAGCAGCTGAGCGTTGAGTGCGACGACGATCGTCGAGATCGACATCAGGATCGCGCCCACGCTCATCGGCAGAACGAACCCGATGGGAGCGAGGATTCCTGCCGCCAACGGCACCGACAGCAGATTGTATCCGGCCGCCCACCACAGGTTCTGCTTCATCTTCCGGTAGGTCGCGCGAGAGAGCTCGACGATCGAGAGCACTGAACGCGGATCATCGGAGGCGAGGATGACTCCGGCAGAACCGATGGCCACATCGGTTCCGGCGCCGATGGCGATGCCGACATCGGCCTGCGCCAGAGCGGGCGCATCGTTGACCCCGTCACCGACCATCGCCACGCGACGGCCCTCCCCCTGCAATTCGGAGACCTTCGCCGCCTTGTCAGCGGGATGGACACCGGCAAAGACACGGTCGATGCCGAGCTCGGAGGCAACGGACTGAGCAACCGCCTCGGCGTCTCCGGTGATCATCACGATCTGCGCACCGATGGCATGAAGCGCATCGACGGCCTCGCGAGACTCCGGGCGGATCTCGTCGGCCAACCGCAGTGCACCCACAACGGCTCCGTCGACGAGCACATGGAGGATGATGGCGCCTTCAGCGCGCCAGGCCTCCGCGGCCTTCGCCTCGGGGACATCATTCGCCTCAAGCAGCCTGGGTCCGCCGACCTCGACCGTCTCGCCCGCGATGACGGCTCTGACGCCGACCGCAGGAGACGAGGAGAAGTCGGATGCACTCGGCACGTCGATCCCTCGCTCAGCGGCTGCCTTGACGATGGCGGTGGCCAACGGGTGTTCACTGTCGGCTTCGACTGCGGCGGCCAGACCGAGCAACTCATCCTCGGTCCGCGCGGTCCCGTCGGTCGGTACGGCCTCGATGCCGATGACCGTCGGCTCACCTTTCGTCAGGGTGCCGGTCTTGTCGAAGAGCACGGAATCGACCGTGCGCATCGTCTCGAGTGCGAGCCGGTCCTTGACGAGGACACCAACACGGGCGGCGCGCTCGGTGGCGATGGACACGACCAGAGGAATGGCCAGGCCCAGGGCGTGAGGACAGGCGATGACGAGCACAGTGATCGTGCGCACGACCGCCGAGTCCGGCATACCGATGAGCGACCAGACGACCGCGGTGATCACGGCAGCGCCGAGAGCGAACCAGAACAGCCACGCCGAGGCCTTGTCGGCGATGCGCTGCGCACGCGACGAAGAGTTCTGAGCATCGGAGACCAGCTTCTGGATTCCCGCCAACGTTGTGTCATCACCGATCGCGGTGATCTCGACCCGGAGCCCGGAATCCGTGGCGACGGTGCCAGCCACCACGGCATCGCCTTCGTCCCGTCGGACCGTGGCGGACTCTCCGGTGACCATGGATTCGTCCATATGGGCCGAACCGTCGATGATCCGACCGTCCGCGGGAACCGAGGAACCGGGACGGACGAGGACGATGTCACCGACGACAAGCTCGCCCGGAGCGATACTCACCGTGTCCCCATCGACGATCTTCTCCGCCTCATCGGGCAGCAGTGCGGCGAGGCTGTCCAGCGCCGAGGTGGTCTGCGCCAGTGAGCGCATCTCCATCCAGTGACCGGCGAGCATGATCACGACCAACAGGGCCAGCTCCCACCAGAAGTCGAGCTGCGGGTCGAGCAGACCCAACGACGAGCCCCAGGAGGAGATGAAAGCGACCGTGATCGCCAGTGCGATGAGCAGCATCATGCCGGGGCTGCGCCCCTTGATCTCGTCGAGGCCGCCGGTCAGGAAGGGTTTGCCGCCCCAGACATACATGACGGTGCCGAGGATCGGCGCGAGCCATCGGAGTGCACCTAGGATGCCGGTTTCGGGAACCTCATAGCCGACGAGGTGGCCGAACATCGGGCTGAATGCGACGACGGGCACGGCGACGACGAGCATGATCCAGAACAGGCGGCGGAACTGCGCGACGTGATCGCCGTGACCCGCATGCCCTGCGTGCCCGCCGTGGCCCGAATGTCCGGAATGTCCCTCGTGACCGGAATGCCCGCCGTGAGCGTCGTGGTCGTGGTGAGCGTGATCGGTATGGTCCATGGCCTCAACATGCCCGGAATGGCCCGCTTCAGCAGGCCGCATATGCTGATGATTCTGCTGGTTGTCCATAACTCGAATATATACCCCCTAGGGGTATAAATCAACAGTGAATCCCCTCACGTGCAATCCCATGCAACCCTGGCTCTCATGGCGAAGGCGCCCTAGCGTCGAAGAACGCCGAACGGCTCATATAGGCCTGACGAAAGGACTCGACATGAGAGCAGCACGGTTCCACTCACGCAAAGACATCCGGATCGACGATATTCCAGAGCCCGAACTGCAACCGGGCACAGTAGCCATCGACGTGGCATGGTGCGGGATCTGCGGAACTGATCTTCACGAATACCTCGAAGGACCGATCTTCGTCCCACCGGCGGGCCACCCCCACCCGATCTCCGGCGAATCCGCGCCGGTGACCTTGGGACATGAGTTCTCCGGCACGATCACCGAACTCGGTGAGGGTGTCAGCGATCTGGAGGTCGGTCAGAACGTCGTCGTCGAGCCCTACATCATCGCCGACGACGTCGACACCGGCCCCGGCCAGAGCTATCAGCTGTCCGAGAATATGAACTTCATCGGCCTCGGCGGCCGCGGTGGCGGGCTATCGGAGAAGATCGTCGTCCAGCGTCGCTGGGTGCATCCCATCGGCGACATTCCACTCGATCAAGCTGCACTGATCGAACCGTTGTCAGTCGCACACCACGCAGTTGTGCGATCTGATGCTGGAGCCGGCCAGATCGCCGTCGTCGGCGGCGCGGGCCCGATCGGCCTCCTCACCGCCGCCGTCCTCAAAGCCAAGGGGCTGACCGTCTACATTTCCGAACTCTCTGAGGCGCGGAAGGAGATGGCACTGTCGACTGGCGTTGCCGATGAAGTTCTCGATCCGCGAGAATCCGATGTCGCAGAAGCCGTTCGCGAGCGCACGGATGGGCGAGGAGCCGACGTAGGATTCGAATGCTCGTCCGTTCCCGCGGTTCTGGACATGCTCATCGACGCCACCCGCCCCGGCGGCGTCATCGTCAACGTCTCCATCTGGGGGCATAAGCCCGAAGTCGATATGCCGAAGCTGGTCCTCAAAGAGATCGATCTCAGAGGGACGATCGGCTACTCCGGTGACCACCCCGAGACGATCCGACTCGCCGCCGACGGAACCATCGATCTCTCCGCATTCATCACCGCACGCATCGGCCTGGACGACCTCGTCTCGGGCGGGTTCGACGAACTCATCAACAACAACGAGCAACACGTGAAGATCATCGTCGATCCGCGCGCCTGAGCTCCCACCCAGGTGAGCACCAGTCCAACATCAGAAGGAGGCCGGTAAGGATCCTCCGCCGACACCCGGCCCCGGCCGGACTCTCGAGTCCGGCCGGGGCACCGCCTTCGTAACGACACTCCTTCAGCCCAAGAAAGCGGCAAGAACAACGGGAACGAACGCCGCGCAGGCATTGTTGAAGCCATGAGAGACGACTCCCGGCCAAACCGATCCGGTCCGGTGGAACAGAATCCCATTGATGATTCCGACGATGAACGCAACGGGAAGGACGGGGTTGATTCCGTGAGCGAGGGCGAAGATCGCCGCGCTGACGATGATTCCGACCCACGGCCCGAAACGCAGCAGCCCCGATGTGAGCACACCACGGAAGAAGAACTCCTCGCCGAGAGGCGTAAGTATCGAGCCCATGATCACGGTGCCGATGACCGCGAGCACTCCCCCGGCGGCAGCAGCCTGATAATCGCCCTGCACGTTCTCAATTCCGCCGTTGACCGAATAGGCGATCAGCGAGACGATCGTGCCGAGGATCCAGCAGACCACGCCGAGCCCGGCGCCGAGGAGAAGCGACTTCCAGGATGCCTTGCGCAGCCCGAAGGCGGCGAGTCCGCGGCGCTTGATCACATAGGCGGCAGCGAATGCGGCCAGTCCCATGATCCCGGACAGCGCAAGCTGAATGACGCCGCCCAGCTCGGAGAGACCATCCGGAATCATCTTGAGGATGAGGAAGACCGCACCGAAGGCGAGCACATAGGCGATGAGGCCGACGATCATCTCCGACCAGCCGGGACGGTCGGCCCGGCTGGGCGATTGAACTGAGGTGTCGATCTGGAGTTGCATGACTCGGTCCTTCCGTAGAGCTCCGAACTGCTTGACACCCTCAGCTAAAACTGTGCCCTAAGGGCAGGGTCAAGGGCTCAGTCAGAAGTTTCTTCGGATTCGGCCGGTGCTCGATCCTCACCCGCCGTCCCATTGATCCCCTCGACCCGCACCAGCACGTCGATCTGGGCGCGATTGTAGAGCCGGACCATGGCCTCGCCGATCGTCTGCTGCATCCGCCTGCGCTTCCGACGCGGAACTTCGTCGAGGAGATCCGCCCAACCGTACTTCTCGCCGATGGCCTTGACCTGCGGAGCATATCGTCGAGCCAGACCGTCTCTCACTTCTGCGGAGGCATTCGGGGAGATCGATTGAAACTCCCGCGACGCCTCGGTCGAGTTCACCTCGGCGAGCATCGCGCGCAGGGACGCCACCGACTTCGCGTCAAGGACCTGGGAATAGACGAGGAGCAGTCCACGATCTGCTTCTGTGAGGGTGCCCCGCACCTCTCCGAACCCGCTCGGCAGATCCATTGCAGTGCCGTGATCGAGAATGGCCGCGATGTCCTCGCGCATCTGCTGCCGACGAGAGATGTCAGCTGCCAGCTCGGCATCCAGTGCCCTCAACGCCGAGTGCATCTCTCCCACCTCTTCGGCCCGCCCGCCGTCGCGAGCGACCGCACCGTCGCCCTGACCACTTCGACCCCGAGCGTCGGCCATGAGACCGGGCTCGAAGTCACGGATCTGGCTGAGCGAGAAGCCGAGTTCGCTCAGTCGCCTGATCTGCAGCATCCGCACAAGATGCTCGGCACGGTACTGCTTGTAGCCGTTCGCGGCGCGTACCGGCTCGGCCAGCAACCCGCGATCGTGGTAGTGCCTCACCGTCTTGACCGTCGTACCGGCCAGATCCGCCAATTCACGCGTACTCCATGTCATCGCCGACGGCCTCCTCCCCACTGCCCGACTGCGCGAAGTTCGAACGGTTCGATGTTAGAGCGCCGCGACGCAGTCCCGCGCCCTCGTGACGAAGCCTATCCGGACCGTGCCCCTCTGCGCATTCACCGAACCAGAAGGAACGCACCAACACTCGACATTGCATAAATGCGCAGTTATGACACATACTTGCTCATACTGTTCAACTTCGATGCTGATCGTCGACTGCCCAACGGGCATCGCACATCAGATCGAAGCCAATGCGAACCACACACCCTGGCTCTCTGAGCCGGCCTCACTGCGGAGGACCATATGGACCTGCAACTCATCCTGGCGCTGATCGCCGGAATCGCGACGATCGTCGTCATCGTGCTCGCGACCCGACTCGACGCCTTCATCGCCCTGCTTCTGGCAGCCGTCGTCACCGGCATCGTCGCCGGCCAGGACCTGCTGGCAATCATCGACTCGATCACCACCGGCTTCGGCGACACTCTGGCCAGCATCGGCATCGTCATCGGACTCGGTGTCGGCATCGGCAAGATCCTCGAAGTCTCCGGTGCCGCCGACTCCCTCGCCCGCGCCTTCCTGCGCGCCTTCGGCAAAGGCCGTGAGCCCTGGGCGATGGGCACCGTCGGCTCCCTCGTCTCCATCCCGGTCTTCTGCGACTCCGGATACGTCATCATGAACCCGCTGGCCCGCTCGATCGCCCGTGTGAAGAAGGGCGGCTATGTCACCCTCGCCCTGGCTCTCGGCTGCGGAATGACGCTGACCCACCATATGGTGCCGCCGACGCCCGGTCCGCTGGCAGCCACCGGCATCCTCGGCGCCGACATCGGATCGGTCATCCTCGCCGGACTCGTCTTCACCGTCATCCTCCTCCCCGTGGTCGTCGTCTACGCTCGGTGGATCGGACCGAAGCTCGAACCCGTCCTCAACGCCCAGGTCAAGCAGGACGTCTACACCGAGGCGGTCGCCGAAACCGCATCCGGTTCTGCCGGAGGCAGCGTTTTCACCGACGAAGGCGGAGACTCCGCCGACACCGGATCCACAGCGAACACCGGCAAGAAGCCGGGCGCCTTCCTCGGCTTCCTTCCCCTCATCGTCCCGCTCCTGCTCATCGTCGCCAACACCGTGAGCACTGCGATCGACAAGAACGCTCAGGGCGAACTCGCCGGAGACGCCTACGAGCCCTCGGCCTGGGTCGCACCTCTGGCCTTCCTCGGCAACCCCGTCGTCGCTCTGATCATCGGCCTCGTCCTCGCCGTCTACACACTGCTGCCTCGCGTAACCCCACGCAACCAGGTGCAGAGCTGGCTGGCCGACGGCGCCGCCTCGGCCGGACTCATCCTGCTCATCACCGGTGCCGGGGGAAGCTTCGGGCTGGTGCTGCGCGAATCGGGCGTCGGTGATGCCCTCGCCGAGGCGATCGCCTCGATCAGCCTGCCGGCCCTCCTCGTCCCGTTCCTCATCGCCTCGCTCGTGCGCCTGGCGCAGGGGTCGGGCACGGTCGCAATGATCACCGCTGCCTCGGTGACGGCTCCGCTCATCGCCCCGCTGGGACTCGACCCGCTCGTGGCCGTGATGGCTTGCACCGCCGGTTCGATGGTCTTCTCCTACTTCAACGACTCCTACTTCTGGGTCGTCACCCGATTCGCCGGCCTCGACGGAATCAATGCCATCAAGGGCTGGTCGGGGATCACCACCGCCGTGTGGATCTGCTCCCTTCCGCTGCTGTTCGTGCTCGACTTGGTCGTATGAGCGCCTCCCACATGTCCGACTACGAAACGACCGCAGCCGCCTCCACGACGCAGGCGAGTCCACGCATCCTCATCGTCGCCGACGATCTCACCGGCGGAAATGCGTGCGGAGCCCTGTTCGCCGAGGCGGGGCTGCGGACGATCACCGTCACGGATACCGGCCCGGCCGGCGGCGTCGACATCAGCGGACTGCTCGATGACTTCGACGCGGTCGTCGTCAACACCGATTCCCGGCACCTGCCTACGCAGCAGGCAAGCGAGCTCTACGCCGAACTCATCGAAAACGCCGGGACCGTCGACCTCGTGGCATGCCGAATCGACACCACCCTGCGCGGCAATGTCGGGCCCGCCGCGGCCGCCGCCATCTCGGCCCGCAGACGGTCTCTCGCCGAGACCGATGGTCCGCCGCATCGCGTGCTGGGCCTGTGCGCGCCGGCGTTCCCTGCCGCAGGCAGAACCACCGTGCAGGGGCGACAGCTGCTGGGCGGCCGACTGCTCGAACACACCGAGCTCGCCCATGACGTCCGCTCCCCCATGCGCACCTCCGTCATCGAGGACATCCTTGCCGCCGGCACGGATCTCGACAGCCGCCTCATCGATATCGCCACGGTGCTGGCCGGTCGGGGTGCCGTGCGCACTGCCGTACTCGACGCCATCGGCGACGGAACGGACGTGCTGATCGCCGATGCCCTGACCACCGACCACATCGACCTCGTCGGGTCCGTCATCGCTGAAATCAGCCACGAGCTCGCGGAGGCGGCTTCCCCCGACATCCGCGACCGGGCAGGTCTGGCCGACGGTGAGCGGTTGGACTGGGTGACCATCGACCCCGGACCCGGCAGCCTCGCCCTGACTCAGTCTCGGCTGCCGGCTCGCGCCGACGGCATTCTGCTCGGCATTTCGGGATCGGCCACTGAGGTCACCCGTGCACAGCTTGCAGCAGTGGCCGAGGACCCCACGATCACGGTCCTGCGCGCACCTTCGGACGACGCGGGACTGCCCGATGTCGAGGCCGCACTCGGCCTCATCGATCGGACCGCCTCGGCGCGGGCGATCATCATCGCCACCGTCCTCGAGACCAGCGACCTGCGCGAACTCACCGACGCTGAATCCGAAGAGACGACACGGCGCCTGGCACTGATCGCCTCGGCGGTCATGTCCGCCATCCCGGTCTCCGGCCTCTACACCACCGGCGGGGACGTCACCGCCACGGTGATGCGCGAGCTCGGTGCGATGGGGATGGAGATCGACAAGGAGATCGTGCCTCTGGCCGTGGGCGGTCGCCTCGTCGGCGGAAGCGCTGACGGACTGCCGATCGTCACGAAAGGCGGGCTCATCGGTGACACCGGCACCGCCGTCGACTGCCTCGAATTCCTGTCGACGACTGCTCGCGTCAGGCGAGACTGAATCGTGCACGACGACCCCAGCACCCAACCCACCGACATCCATCCGAACCATCTGAGGAGACAGAAATGACAGCACCAGCACTCGCAGTGACCGTGGGTGACCCGGTCGGAATCGGACCGGAGATCACCGCCACGGTGCTTGCGGAGTTCGCCGGCAGAGACGATCAGCATGGAATCGCTGTGGCGGATCTGGCCGTGATGAAACGGGCCGTCGACGTCCTCGGACTCGACGTCGAACTGCGCTCCATCTCCGACTGGTCGACCCCGTCAGCCGGTGAAGGCGTCATCGACGTCTTCGATATCGGTGTTCTCGGGGATGACCTTCCTGACTGGGGAGTCGTCGATGCCCGCGCCGGCAGGGCTTCGGTGGCCGCGATCGAGCTCGCCACCAAGGCGGCCATGGATCAGCAGGTCGCCGGCATCGTCACCGGCCCCATCAACAAGGAAGCCGTATGGAAGTCCGGTTCGCAGCACCTCGGGCACACCGAGATGCTCGGTGAGCTGACCGGAGTGACGAAGCAGGACACGATGTTCGTCGTGGAGAACACGAAGGTCCCCGACCACAAACTCCAGATCTTCTTCGCCACCCGCCACATGTCCCTGCGCAAGGCTCTCGACGCCCTGACCGTGGACACTCAGGTCGACTCCATCGAACGCGCCCATCGTGCCCTCCAGCTCTACGGCGTCGCCTCGCCGAGACTGGCCGTCGCCGCTCTCAACCCCCACGGTGGCGAGAACGGCGCCTTCGGCGACGAGGAGATCGAGATCCTCCGCCCGGCCGTTAAGAAGGTCAATGCCGCAGGCGCCTTCGAGGTCGCCGGGCCGATCCCGGCCGACTCCGTCTTCCACCAGGGACTGACCGGCCGCTATGACGGCATCCTCTCGCAGTACCACGATCAGGGGCACATCGCGTCGAAGACCTTCGACTTCGACGGCACCATCTCCGTCACCGTCGGCCTGCCGATCCTGCGCACCTCCGTCGATCACGGCACTGCCTTCGACATCGCCGGACAGGGCATCGCCGACGCGGGCACCATGCGCTCGGCCTACCGCGCTGCTATCGGCTACGCACCGTTCGTCGACGGCATCCGTGCGGAGTACCTGCCGAAGTAGGCTTAAGACGCATGTCCGACCGCGGCGATTCCGCTGCGGTCGGAGGTGCGAACGACGAGAGGGAGACAGATGGCGATCCGATCGGGGACCCAGAAGCGGCGTGACGCCATTCTCGGTCTGCTCAAGACCGGCTCATGGAGCATCCCCCGATTGGCCGGGGAACTCGAGACCTCGGAATCGACTATTCGCCGCGACCTGCGCGAGCTGGCCGCAGACGGAGAGATCATCCGCACCATCGGCGGCGCCGCCGCTGCCGGCTATGTCGAACCGCCGTTGGGCGAGCGGATGGAACAGCAGGCCGAGGCGAAGGACGCCATCGCAGCAGCGGCACTCGAGCGGCTCGACGAGGTCGGAGTGCGCACCGTCTTCCTCGACGCCGGTTCGACGACCGTGCGCCTGGCCGAGCGGATCAGGGACCGCAGCGAGCTCACCGTGTTCACCCGCGGCCTCGAGATCGCGTTGGCCCTGGCCCATCCCGCCGGCCCCAAGGTGGTCATGGTCGGCGGCGAAGTTTCGACCCTGTCCCACGGCACCACCGGTGCGCTGTCCGAGCATGCGCTGTCGCGCATCCACGTCGACATCGCCTTCCTCGGCGCCGATGCTGTCGATCCGACGCAGGGACTCGGCGAACCGAGTCTCGACGAGGCCCGCACGAAGGAGCTCATCGCCGAGCGAGCCGGAACAGTCATCGTCCTCGCCGACAGTTCGAAGTCCGGCCGTGAGGTCGCCGCTTGGGCGCCGATGCCAACCGGCTGGACGTGGATCGACGAGCACAGCGAGCACCCACGAAGCTGAGTCGTGGCCGGAGGGGCCAAAGGGGTTCGGCCGCCGAATTGAGAAGTGGTTCGGATAACCCGAACGCGGACCTTACTCCTCAACGAGGTTGAGACAAATTCGGCCATTGTTTCAATTTTCTGTCAACACGCTTCCGATAACGATGACTTCACTGTTCCCTGTGAAGCAGACTTGCCGTTCAAATTCCAAATAGGCAGAGCATTCCTCCTGGTCAGACACGTCGACGACGAATATTTCGCTAATGATACGCCGACGATTTGACACGATTCCTCGATTGAGAAGCTGAACACGTGCTCGTAACGTGGCTTCGGTTCGAAAGATGGATCACTTCGACAGTGGTCCACATGACTGGAGGAATTCATGAGTATCCCCAATACTTCAGGATCCGCATCACCCGCTTCCCCACCCCAGCCCGATCTCAAGACGGTGCGCAAAGCCGTCGCCGCCTCGGCGCTGGGCAATGCGACCGAATGGTTCGACTACGGTCTCTACGCTGTCTCGGTCACCTATCTCGCGCAGCACTTCTTCCCCGGCGAGCATGCGCAGCTGATGGCGCTGCTGACCTTCGCCGTATCCTTCATCTTCCGCCCCCTCGGCGGAATCATCTGGGGACCGATGGGCGATCGCCTCGGCCGCAAACGCGTTCTGGCGCTGACGATCCTGCTCATGGCAGGCTCGACCTTCTGCATCGCCCTGTTGCCCAGCTACGACACCATCGGCGTCGCCGCACCCATCATCCTCGTCCTGCTCCGCGTCATTCAGGGCTTCTCCTCCGGCGGTGAATACGGCGGTGCCGCCACCTTCATGGCCGAATACGCCCCTGACAACCGGCGCGGAGTCTTCGGCAGCTTCCTCGAATTCGGCACCCTGGCAGGTATGGCCGCCGGTTCGCTGTTCGTTCTCCTCCTGCAACTCGGACTGGGCGAGCAGACGATGACGGACTGGGCCTGGAGGATTCCGTTCATCTTCGCCGGAGTCCTCGGCGTCGTCGGTCTCTACCTGCGCAATCAGCTCGATGAATCCCCTGTCTACGAAGAGCTCGACAACAGCGATCAAGACAAGTCGGTCAAGGAAGTCTTCGCGACCCTCTTCGCGAACTACAAGAAGCAGCTGCTCGTCCTCGGCGGCATGGTCGTCGCGGTCAACGTCGTCAACTACACGCTGCTGTCCTACATGCCCACGTATCTGCAGGACCCGGTCGGCATGAGCCCGAACGCGTCACTGACCGTGATGTTCCTCGCCCAGGCGTTCATGATGATCCTCATCCCCTTCGGCGGAATGCTCTCGGACAAGGTCGGACGCAAGCCGGTCTGGTACTTCTCCCTCATCAGCCTCTTCGTCGCGGCGATTCCGATGTTCATGCTCATGGCCAACGGTTTCGTGTGGGCGCTCATCGGACTCGCTGTGCTCGGAATTCTCTACATTCCGCAGATCTCCACGATTTCCGCGACGTTCCCGGCGATGTTCCCCGGACCTGTGCGCTTCGCCGGATTCGCCATCACCTACAACGTCTCGACCGCACTGTTCGGCGGCACTGCCCCGTCGATCAGCGATGGACTCATCGGCGCAACCGGAAACACGATCATTCCCGCCTACCTGGTCATGGCGGCATGTGCGATCGGCTTGATCGCCACGATCTTCATGAAGGAGACCAACGGCGCCTCGCTGCGCGGGCGTGGACTTCCGGAGACGGGCGCGGACGTCGTCCTCGACGAATCGGAGCTCGTCAACGACGCGAAATGATCGTCCCCGCCACCGGCGACCACCGCTGAGAGGCACGGTCACTCCAATGAGTCGGACCGGCGACACCGCATCGGTACTTCCGATGCAGTGTCGCCGGTCTTCTGCGACTGTGTCTGCGTTAGTCTCAGACCATGGTCACGTTGATTCCCGAACAGCCTGATTTCAACGATTCCACCGCCGAGGAGGTCGTGTGGAATGCGCTGCGCCGGCAGCTTCCCGACGGGGTGACGATCATCCACGGCGAACGGCTGACCGGCGATGACAAGGACGTCGAGATCGATCTCCTCATCCTGTGGCCGGGAGTCGGGATCGCCGTCATCGAGGTCAAGGGCGGACGCGTCGACGTCGTCGACGGCAAATGGTTCACCTCCGGTGCCCAGGGAAAGCGCAGCCATCTGCCCGAACCACCTCTCGAGCAGGCGATGATCGCCAAACATACCCTCGTGGGCTATCTGCGCCCACGGCTTTCCCGTGTTCCCGGGCCGATCAGCCATCTTGCGGTCCTCCCCTACACGGAGCTGCCGAGAAGCTGGGACCAGCCGGATGCGCCGAGAAGGCAACTCGTCGATGGCACCGAGATCGACTCACTGGCATCGAAGATCGCTGATCAGCTGCGCTTCGACTTCGACCCCGAACGCCACGACCTCACCGCCGGCCACGAATTCGTCTTGAAGAACCTCCGCAGAACGAACCAAGCGGTCGAGAATTTCGCACTCAAAGCCTCCGAGATCTCCCACCGCGCCGATGCCCTCAGCCGTGAACAGGCGAAGCTCATCCGCATCCTCCGCCACCAGAATCGCGCCGAGATCAGCGGCGGTGCCGGGTCGGGCAAGACCTATCTCGCTCTGCTCAAGGCCAAGGCGCTGACCCAAGAGGGCAAAAAGGTCGCGCTCATGTGCTGTTCCCGCGGACTCGGCCGCTTCCTCCAGCTCCACACGAGCCAATGGCCCGACGAAGACAGACCCGCGTTCGTCGGCCTCTTCCACGACCTGCCCATCAGCTGGGGTGCCCCCACGGGCAGCGACGACGACTCTGACTATTGGGAACGGCGGCTGCCCACGATGCTCAAGGACCTCGCCGATGAGCGCCCACGCAAGAGCCTCTTCGACGCGATCGTCATCGATGAAGGCCAGGACTTCAGCCTGCTGTGGTGGGAGGCGGTGCAGTCGTGTCTGCGCAACCAGTTGGCAGGCACCCTCTACGTCTTCACCGACGAACGCCAGCGGATCTTCGACCGCCAGGGTGAATCACCCATCACGATGAGCCCCATCCAGCTCGACGAGAATCTGCGCAACTCCGCCCAGATCGTCGCCGGCATCGCCGACCTCGCCCTCGAGCCTCCCATCGCCCGCAACGGGCCCGGCGAAGAGATCGAATGGATGGACGTCGACGCCGACTCGGCAGTCGCCGCAGCGGATGGCGTGGTCGAAGCGCTCATGGACGACGGTTGGGTCGCCGGTCAGATCGCACTGCTGACCACCGGTTCGAGGCACCCGGTGCAGAAGGAGATCGTCGAGACCGAGGGAATCGCGGCCTACTGGGACCAATTCTTCGCCGCCGAGGATGTCTTCTACGGCCACGTGCTCGGCTTCAAAGGACTCGAAAGGCCCGCTGTGGTCCTCTGTCTCAACGGATTCAGAGACCGACAGCGGGCCATCGATATGCTCTACGTCGGAATGTCGCGAGCGACGACGAAGCTCATTGTCGTCGGCGATCTGAGCATCTTCGACGAGGTCTACGACAACTGATCGCTCAGCTCGTCACCGACTCCAGCTCCGGATGGAGCAGATGCCTTATGAGGCGCAGTACGTCTGGGACTACTCCCCCGCGACCTCGAGGAGGACTTTGCCCATCACTGAGCGGCCGTCGAGTTCATTGATCGCCGAGGATGCCTCGGCCAGGGGGTAGGTCGCATGGATGCGCGGATTCAGTCTGCCCGCGGAGACGTGATCGAGGACGACCTCCCACTGCTCGTGGATATAGCTCGGGTGACCCCAGGCCGCCCCACCCCAGGCGACGCCGTCGACGGAGATGTTCTTTAGCAGCAGACGGTTGACCTTGATCGAAGGGATCTCACCGGCGGTGAAGCCGAGAACGAGGAGACGCCCGAACGGAGCGAGCACCCGCGTCGAATCGGTGAAGCGGTCGCCTCCGACGGGGTCCAAGACGAAGTCGACGCCCTTGGGATAGAGCTCCTTCGTCGCATCCTTGAACCCGTCGGCGAGGACGACGTGAGTCGCACCGAGTTCCCGCACCGCTTCGGCCTTCGCCTCGGTCGAGACGACGGCGACGACCTCGAGGCCCATGGCCAGGCCCAGCTGCACTGCGGCCGAACCGAGCCCGCCCGCGGCACCGTGGACGAGGAGGCTCTGGCCGGGCTGGGCGTTCGCCCGCACACGCAGTGCGAAGTCAGCGGTGAGCACGTTCATCGGCATACCGGCGGCATCTGCCAGAGAGACCGAATCCGGGACCTTCACGGTAGCCTCGTCACCGGCGATGAGGTATTCGGCAAAGGTTCCCTTTCCGGTGATCGCGGCGACCCGGTCTCCGACGGAGTAGCGGGAGTCCGCACCCACCTCGGCAACCACGCCGGAGGCTTCGGAACCCAGGGTGAAGGGCAGGTCGTGCTTGACCTGATACATCCCACGGGTCTGCAGCACTTCGGGGAACGTCACTCCGGCGTAGGCGACCTTGATGAGCACCTGGCCGGGTCCCGGAACAGGACGCTCCACATCAAGGTGCTCCACATCATCGGGGCCGGTCAGAGCGGTGACGCGAATGGCTTTCATTGTTTCCTCGCTATCGTTTTGACGCACGCAGAGCCGCGGCTCCGGTGGCGGCGGTCTTCTCACCTCTATCACACCGCGGGGCTATGAGAGTGATCACTCTCACGGCTTGACTCCCCCGTCAGGGATGAATAATGTGAACTCTACTGAACGATTGTTCACTCGGGAAGGTCAAGGATGACACAATCACCGGCAGGGTTCGACGCGGACAGCATCGGCCGATGGATCGAGCAGAGATTCGGAATCAGCGATTTCGACGTCGAAGTGATGTCGGTCGGTCGGTCCAACCTCACGTTCACCATCCTCGTCGACGGCAGCCCCCGCTGGGTTCTGCGCCGTCCGCCGTTGGGTCACGAGGGCGGGAGTGCTCACAACGTCGGCCGCGAAGGGCGGATCATGGCCGCACTCAACGACAGCAGCGTGCCGGTGCCGACGGTCCTCGACATCGTCGATGACCCCGAGGTCCTCGACGTGCCCTTCGTGTTCATGGATCACTGCCCCGGATTCCCGATCAATACCCCTTCTGAGTGGGAGTCGATCCCTGCCGAGAACCGCCGCAATTGCGCCTTCGGCACGGTCGACGCATTGGCTGCCATCCATTCCGTCGATGTCGATGCCGTCGGCTTGTCCGATCTGCGCCGACCGGGCGGACTCATCGACCGCCAGCTGCGACGCTGGATCGGACAGGTCGAGGCGATCGCAATGCGCGAGACCCCGATGATCCACGAGGTCCACGATGCGCTCCGCGAGGCCATGCCCGACCCAGCACGCTCACCCGTGGGAATCGCGCATGGGGACTTCAAACCGAACAATATGATCTTCGCACCCGATGGTTCGGTCAACGCCGTCGTCGACTGGGAGCTGACGGCCATCGGGGAGGTGCTCACCGACCTCGGCTATTTCATCGCCATGCTCACGGTGCCGGACCAGTACACCAGCATCTGGGTGCCTCGACCCGACGACGGCTTCCCCACCACGGACGAACTCATCGACCACTACCAGGACGCCACGGGCCACGAAGTCCACGATGTCGGCTACTACTCGGCCTTCGCGATGTGGAAGCTCGCCTGCATCCGCGAAGGCGTGTACACGCGACTGGCGACGGGAAAGATGGGCGACCTCGATCTCGACCCCGAAGAGGCCGGAGCAGGAGTCGAAGACCTCGCACGTCAGGCACTCGGTCTGTTGGAGAAGTCATGACCTCGGCCTTGGCAGGCAGGCGGGCAGTCGTCACCGGAGCCGCCGGAGGAATCGGCGCGGCACTGGCCGCTGAGCTCATCGACCGCGGGGCCGCCGTCGTCCTCGCCGACCTCTCCCCTGCCGTCAGCGACACTGCCGCCGGTCTCGGCACATCGGCATTCGCGTGGACCGGGGATGTGTCCTCGGTCGAGGGAATCGGTGCGCTCATCGACTTCGCCGACGACTGCCTCGGCGGGATCGATCTGTACTTCGCCAATGCTGGGATCATCGGGCCGGCGATGCTCGGTGAGGACGACGCGGACTGGGACTCGATCATCGACGTCAATATGCGCGCTCATATCCGGGCCGCTCAGGCGCTCGTCCCTCGCTGGCAGGAAGCCGGGTCCGGATATTTCGTCGCCACCGCCTCGGCGGCGGGCCTGCTCACGCAGATCGGTTCGGCCGCCTACTCGGTGACCAAGCACGCTTCGGTCGGATTCGCCGAATGGCTGGCCATGACCTACCGCGACGACGGAATCCGCGCCTCGGTGATCTGTCCGATGGGAGTGAACACGAATCTGCTCGACGATGCCGGATCCGGCGGAGGTCCCGCGCAGAAAGCCGTGACCTCAGCCGGGACCGTCCTGGAACCCGCCGAGGTGGCCACCATCGTTCTCGACGCCGTCGAGGACGAGCAGTTCCTCATCCTGCCGCACCCTGAAGTCCTCGAGATGTATCGGATGAAAGGCAGCGACTACGACCGCTGGCTGCACGGAATGTCCCGTTACCAAGCCCGACTCAACGCAGAGTGACAGCGAGCCTCGCCACCGGGTGAGACCCGCCTGAGACCAGACCTCACAGCAGTGTGAGACCCACCGAGAAACAAGGAGCCCACGTGTTGGAAACCAGCGAACGCGGACGCGAGTATCAGGAGCGCCTCAACGCGTTCATGGACGAATTCGTCTACCCGGCCGAGCCGGTCTACGCCGAACAGATGGCTGCAGCGGCCAGTCCCCACACGCAGCCGCAGATCCTCGAAGACCTCAAGGCCGAAGCGAAGAAGCAGGGCCTGTGGAACCTCTTCCACCCGCACCCGCAATGGGGTCCCGGCCTGACGAACCTCGAATATGCGCCGCTGGCCGAGATCACCGGACGCAGCCTGGAGATCGCCCCCGAAGCAATCAACTGCAATGCTCCGGATACCGGCAATATGGAGGTCTTCACGGTCTTCGGCACCGATGAGCACAAGGAGAAGTACCTCAAACCGCTGCTTGCCGGAGAGATCGCTTCGGCCTTCGCGATGACCGAGCCGGCCGTGGCCAGCTCCGATGCGACGAACGTCGAAATGTCCATGGAACGCACCGAGGACGGTTTCGTGCTCAACGGCCGCAAATGGTTTGCATCGAACGGAATGCACCCGAACTGCCGCGTGCTCATCGTCATGGGCAAGACCGATCCCACCGCCGAGGTGCACCGGCAGCAGTCGATGCTCGTCGTGCCGATCGATGCCGCCGGAGTCACCGTTGTGCGCAACCTTCCCGTGTACGGCTACGCCGACCGGGAGGGCCACGCCGAGATCATCTTCGAGAATGTGCTCGTGCCGTTCAAGGACATCCTCAAGGGTGAGGGCGAAGGCTTCGCCATCAGTCAGGCGCGGCTGGGTCCGGGCCGCATCCACCACTGCATGCGTGCCATCGGTGCCGCCGAGCGGGCGCTCGAGCTCATGGTCAGACGTGCCGAAGCTCGCGTGACCTTCGGTGAGAAGCTGTCGAATCGAGCGAACATCCAGGACTGGATCGCCGAATCCCGGATCGAGATCGACCAGGCTCGGCTGCTGACCCTGCACGCTGCGGACATGATGGACAAGTACGGCAACAAGGTCGCAAAGAACGAGATCGCCCAGATCAAGGTGGTCGCACCGACCATGGCGTTGAAAGTCATCGATTGGGCGGTTCAGGTCCACGGCGGCGGCGGAGTCACCGAGGACTTCCCGCTTGCCCGCATGTGGGCGCATATGCGCACCCTGCGTCTGGCCGATGGACCGGATGAAGTGCACAAGCGCTCCATCGCCCGCAACGAGATCAAGAAATACCGCGGCTGAGATCGCCTCTTCCGCAATCTAGTGAGAGCCCACCGGGCCCGGAGCAGTGCGCACGAGCCCGGTACCACCTGCGAAAGGATGTTCAATGACGAACAATTGGTTTGAGGACCGCCCCTGGATCACCACTTTGGGTGATCTCGCTCAGGAGCCCTATGTGCTGCCGGACTCGACGCCCTTGGCCGACCTGGCCGCTACTGTCGAGGCCCGCGGCGATGAGGAGGGCGTCAACTACTACGGATTCACCCTGACCTGGGCGGAGTTCGACCGGTGGTCGACGGCGTTCGCTGCCTTCCTCTCGAGCCAGGGCATCAAGCCCGGTGACCGCATCGGCATCTATGACCAGAACACCCCCGCGTTCGTGATCTCCACGTATGGGATCTGGAAGGCCGGCGGCACCGTCGTCCCCCTCAACCCCATGTACCGCGGCGAGCTCGAGCACATCTTCGCCGATTCCGAGGTCAAGGGACTCGTCGTCTCTCAGGCCGCCTATCTCGACCGAGTCAAGGACTATACGGCGGACCTGCCGCTGGTCGTGCTCAGCGACGACCGAAGCTTCCAGACGGATGGCCCGGAAGCGATCTTCGCAATGTTCGACAAGCTGCCGCGGTTCGAGGAGCTGCCGCCGGCCGAGGGACGTTTCGCGTTCGCAGACGCTGTTGAAGACCATCTCGATGCCGATTTCGCCCCGCACTCCCCTGCCCCGTCGGATCTCGGCCTCATCGCCTATACGTCCGGCACATCGGGACGGTCGAAGGGAGCAGCTGCCACTCATGCGAATATCTCGAGCAACTCGCGTTACTGCCTGCGCAACCCGATTCTGGGCCCCGGCGACGGCTACGTCTCATTGGCGCCGCTGTTTCATATCACCGGGTTCATCTGCCAGTTCCTTGCGGCTGTCGCAGGCGGTGCCCGCCTCATCCTCAACTATCGTTTCGACCCGGGTTCGCTCATCGCCCTGTGCGATCGGGAGAAGCCCGCGTACATGGCCGGCCCGGCCACGATCTACACAGCGATGATGGCGCACCCGGATTTCAGCGCCGAGAAGTTCGCGTCCTTCAAGTCCCTCATGTCCGGTGGCGCGCCGCTGCCCGAGGGGCTGGTCAACAAGTTCGAAGAACGCGCCGAGATCTACGTCGGTCAGGGCTACGGCCTGTCGGAGACCTGCGCGCAGGTCGCCACCGTGCCGCACGGTTTCCAGGCCCCGGTCGACCCGGACAGCGGAAACCTCGCCTGCGGTCTGCCGCAGCCGGACGTGATGATCCGCATCCTCGATGACGACGGTCAGCCCGTGGGCCCCGGGGAGGTCGGTGAGGTTGCGATCTCCGGACCGCAGGTGGTCTCCAGTTACCTCAACAACCCGCAGGCCACCGCAGAGCAGATCCCCAACGGCGAGCTGCACACCGGCGATGTCGGGTTCATGAATGAAGACGGGTGGCTGTTCATCGTCGACCGGAAGAAAGACATGATCAATGCCTCCGGCTTCAAGGTCTGGCCGCGAGAGGTCGAGGACGTGCTCTACATGCATCCCGCCGTGCAGGAGGCAGCAGTCGTGGGCATCCCCGATGACTACCGCGGAGAGGACGTGGCGGCCTTCGTCACGCTGCAGCCCGGCGCCGAGGCGACCGCAGAGGAGATCGTCTCCTTCTGCCGGGAGCGTCTCGCCTCCTATAAGGCACCGCACCAGGTGACGTTCATCGATCAGCTGCCGAAGACGAGTTCCGGCAAGATCCTGCGGAGGACCATCCGCGCCGATGCCGTCGAAGCCGCTCAAGCGGCTAAGCAGGCGGCCGCTCCCGCCGACTGAGGCTGGAGCGGCTCATCGCATCACATTTGGTGCAGACGCCCCCACCTTTGGTGCACTGCGCTTTCACATTTCGTCCCCTGCATCTGGCTCGAAACAGTTGCAGGGGACGAAATGTGTTCTGCCCGCACGGAACGTCCGCAACTCGTTCAGTCGGGCAATGTCAAAGGCGGTTCAGCTCAGGCTGACGGTTTCGGCGCCGCCGATGGAGCTGAAACGATCGGGCTGGCAGGTGAGCAGGATGACCTGAGCCGTGCGACCGACATTGCCGAGAATGACGTTGAGTGCAGCCAGTCGCTGCGCATCGGAGAATCCGAAGGCATCGTCGAGGATGACCGGGGCACCGGATTCCCCATCGACGAGCGTGGCCACGGCAAGGCGGCCGATGAGCGCCAGCTGCTCCTTCGTTCCGCCCGAAAGCGCGTCGAAGGCGACCGTGCGCCCGTCGAGCGTGCGGGAGACGATTTCGAGATTCTCGGAGATCTCCACCGACAGTCCCTGACCGAAGATCACTCGCCCAAGCTTCTCGATCGCTTCCTTGAACGGGGCGACGTACCTCCGCTGAGCCTCTTCCTTGTGCGCGAGCACGGTATCGCGCAGCAGACGGATCGCATTCGCCTGACGCTGCATGCGAGCCAGCCTCGATCGAATGGACTCCAGGTTCTGCTCTGCGACTTTGAGCTTGTCGTAGATGCCTTCGGCCGCGCGATCCTCGATGAGGGCCGAGAGCTGATCGACTTCCTGTCGGTCCTTCTCCTGCTGCTTCTGCTTGCTCTCGAAGAGCTGGAGAGCATTCTGCCGACGCATCTCCAGGGTCTCCGGGTCGGCGGCGTCGTATTCGGAGCGTGCGGCAGCGGCCTCGTCCTCCAACCGCGTCAATGTTGCCGCGGCGGCCGTCAGTGCTTCGTCGAGCGACTCATCGGAGTTCGATTCCCTGTCCGTGCTCAGGCGGGTACTGAGGTTCTGCAACGTCGTCGCCGCCTGCTCGTGCGTCGACTGTGCACGCACCGCAGCCACACGTGCCTCATCTCGGTCGGCGCGGATACGGTCGAGCGCGGTCCTGGCCGTATCGACCTGTGCACTCGCATCGTCGACGGCTGCCGTCGTCGCTTCGACTCTGGCTTGGAGATCGTCGATCGACGTGGCGGAATCGTTCGTGTCTGATTCGTCTCCCGCCACATGTTCGGCTCGGGTGAGGGCGGCATTGAGCTCATCGCGGTCGTCGTCCCCGATGAGCACACGCAGAGTCGATGTGGCTTCTGCCAGCACTGCCTCGGCATCGGTGCGCACCTCGCTGCGTTCTCGTGCCTCCTCAAGGGTGGCCACTCCGAGGCGGTCGAGCTCCGCGTCGAGATGTGCCTGAGCGGATTCGAGATGCCGGTCGAGCTCGGCCGGCGACTGCCCCGGTCGCACGGTGATGTCGACGACGGAGTCGATGAGGATCTGCAGGTCCGAGGTGACGGCGAATTCCTCGGCAGAATCCTTCGGCACATCGGTTCCGTCGATGCTCACTGCGGTGTCGCCGAGGCGGCGGGCGACGATCTGTGCCGCAGCCGCCGTCTTCGCGTTCTGCGCAATGCGCAGCTCGGTGAACAGTCCCCCGAGTTTCTCGACGTCCTTCGCGGTCACAGTGATCGACCCGATCGTCGCTTTCGCTTCGGCGACACGATGTTCCTGCTGACGGATATCGGTCAGTCTCTTCCGCAGAGTGTCGACCTCTCTGCGTGCGCGGACACGAGCGAGTTCGGCAGATGCGCTCTTCGCCTGGTCCTGCGCGCTGACGAGTTCGGCCTGTCTGGCCTCGAGGCTCTTCTGCGCTTCGGCGAGAGTCGAGTCCTCTTCCTGCTGTGCGGCCGTGACCTTCTCGAGTGCGGCGTCGGCAGTCTTCACTGCCTTTTCAGCCGAGGCGACCTCAGTGATGAGTGCCTGGCGACGGTCACGTGCCTCCTCGGCACGCTGTCGTTCTCTCTGCGCGGCGCTTGCGCGTTCGAGCGCACGGTCGAGTTCAGCCTTGAGCCCGGACACAGCCTGCACGGCTGCCTCAGCGTCTTTGCGTTCGGTCACGGCCGACTCCAGTTGGGCACGCACACCCTTCAGCCGCTCAGTTGCTCGAGCATGTCGGTCGACGAGCGCGTCCATGTCGGCGCTGCGAGCCACCAAATCACGATACTGTTCTTCGGCGGCGGGAAGCTGCTCGGTGAGTCTGCGCAGTTCACCGGTCTCTTTGCCTTTGGCCGTGAAGAACCTCAGGTATTCGGATTCGACTCGGTCGAGGAAGGCATCGTGGTCGGCCGGCTCCTCCCCGGCATCGCCCAGAGCCCCGTGCAGGGCCTTGATCTCGGCCAAAGACGCCTGATCGAGGCTGCGTCCCTGAGCGACGTCGAGGGCATCGAGCAGGTCGACGTCGACGGTTTCGTCGAGGATCGCCAAGAATCTTTCGTGTGCCTCGTTGCCGCTGAGCTGTTCGGAGACAGGCTTGAGAATGCTCAGTTCGGTGAAGGGCTGTTTGATCCAGCGTTTGCTGTACCGGAGCTCGTAGCCCCCGGTGCTCAGGTGCAGGTTGACCCGTGGGCCGACGTCGGAGCCGACCGGCTGGGTGTCTTTGACGCTGGCCTTGCGCGAACTGTCCTTGTCCTCACGCAGCTGTGTGATGGCTTGGTGGATCGAGGACTTCCCGACCTCGTTCGGACCTTCGACGATCGTCACTCCGGAGCTGAAGTCGACAGTGGCGTCGCTGATTGCTCGGTAGTCGATGAGGCGAATGGAATGAAGTCTCATGAACCGCTCCTGGCGAATCGGAAGAGCAGGCCGAGTGCGTCTTGGGCCGCGACCGCTGCGTCGTCGTCTGCTGTGGCTCGTGTGGAGAGTTCGTCGAGGGTCTCCTGCAGATACCCGCTCAGTCCGAGATCGGCGAAGTCTTCGTCGGCGGCGACGACCGCCAAGTCCATGTGCCGCTCCCAGAGTGAGACGAGGGCGAACAGATCGGAGAAGTGATCGAGCTGTTCATCGAGGCGGGCTTTCGCCGCCGTCGGCAGAGTGCCGCGCAGGATCAGCCACACCGCCGTGCGGTCCTTGTCGGGGACGGCGTTCATCCGCTCATCGAACTCGGTGACATCCTCGGTGGAGTTGAGGTCGGCTTCGATGACGGTGAAGGCCCAGGTGCCGACGTGGACCTTGTCGACCTCGGCCCGATGGGTGTCGGGATCGATGTCGACGACGAGGACGTTGCCCGGATCGGTCTCACGTCGAGAGGTCACCTCCGGTGCCCCCGGGTACCAGATGCGGTCGGCGACTTCGAAGGTCGCGTGCCGGTCACCGAGCGCGACGAACTGGGCGCGATCCTCACGCAGCAGAGCCTGCAGATGGTCGGTGTCGATCGTCGCCAGCGACTCCCGGTCAGGGTCAAGGACGCTGACGGCTCCGTGTCCGGCGATGATGCGGATATCACCGGCAGCCACCTCGGCGAGGTCATTCGTCGCCGCTGCGACGAGATCCCCTTGGGGATGTTTGGAGAACCAGGGGGCTCCGATGATCTCGACCCCGGGACCGACGGTGAAGGGACCACTGTCGCGCAGGACGTGCACATGGGAGGGCACTCGCGAGGAGAATGCTGCGGAGTCGTAGATCGAGGCGGCGTCCAAGGGGTCGTGGTTGCCGGGAAGCAGGACGACCGGGACGGTGAACGCGTTGAGGACTTCGAAGGTGCGGGCGATGATCGCTCGGTCGAGCTGGTTGGTTTCGAAGACGTCTCCGCAGACGAGGACGAACTCCGCGTCCGTCTCGGCGGCGAGCGCACCGATGCGAGCCACGGCATCGAGGCGTGCGCGGTGGAACCTCGGGCGCGCCTCGTCGCTGAGGTAGTGCGCGGTCATGCCCAGCTGCCAGTCCCCCGTGGCGATGAATCTCATCTGCTCCTCCTCGATCGGTCCCATCTTACGGTCGCGGGCTCACCATATCGGCCGCCACTGACATAAGTGATGCACAGCACACTTTGCATCGCCGCCAGAGGTCCCACCTGGGCGGATGCCAACGACGCACCGCGCAGACCTCGCTCGACCAACGAGTTCCGTCCCTCAGCCATACCACCACTCGTCGACTTAGGTTAGGCTAATCATTTGTGAACGCGATTGCACTGACTGCCACCGGCCTCAACCTGGGCTACGACCGCACCGAGGTCGTCCATGACGTGAGCCTGACGATCCTCCCGGGACGGGTGACCGCCCTGCTCGGCCCCAACGGATCGGGCAAGTCGACCGTCCTGCGATCACTGGCCCGACTCCACCCGATCGCCTCGGGCGATGTCGTCATCAGCGATGCAGATGCGGACACTCCGTCGAGCACTCTGACAGCCAGAGAATTCGCCCGGTTCGTCACCCTGCTGTCCCAGTCTCGCCCGCACCCGTCGGGCTTGAGCGTCCGTGAGATCGTCACCTTCGGCCGTCACCCCCACCGCAAGCGCTTCGCCGGTCTCACCGAGGCCGATCGCAGCGCGGTCGATCGTGCACTGACTCTCACCGGCACCATGGCGATGGCCGATCGTCCGGTCGACCAGCTCTCCGGCGGTGAACTCCAACGCGTGTGGCTGGCGACCTGCCTGGCGCAGGACACCGGTGTGCTCCTGCTCGACGAACCGACGAACCATCTGGACCTGCGCTACCAGGCGGAGATCCTCGACCTCATGCGCGAACTCGCCGATGACCACGCCATCGCCGTGGGCGTCGTCCTCCATGATCTCGAGCATGCGGCCACCGTTGCCGACCACGTGGTCCTGCTCGAACAGGGCCGCATCCGTTCGGTCGGCACCTGCGAGGACGTCTTCACCGCCGAGACGCTGAGCGAGGTCTACGGGCTGCCCATCGCGACTCGCATCGATGCGGACACCGGCCTGGTTCGGGTCGAGGCCCTCCACCGACGGACCCGCCGTCCGGCCGCAGCTCACTGAAGCGCCCACGCTCCACCCTTTGACGTTCACACCCTGATATCGCACCGCCTCGAATCCGATCGCCGATCGGCCCACAGAAAGAAGACCATGACCACAACACCTCTGTCGCGCACCTCGTTCGCCGCCTTCGCTTCGGCAACAGCGGTCTGCGCACTGGCCCTCACCGGGTGCGGAACGACCGACACCGACGCTCCCGCCGATGCGAAGTCACAGACCTCGGCATCGTGCGCGGACGACTCGAGCACCACCTCGGCGGATCCGGTAACGGTCACCGACGACACCGGTCACGAGATCAAGCTGGACAAGCCGGCGGCGAAGGTCGTGTCCCTCGAATGGCAGTACACCGAAGATCTGCTCTCCCTCTGCGTCGATCCCGCCGCTGTCGCCGATGCGAAGGGCTTCACCACTTGGGACACTGCGGAGAATCTTCCCGAGTCGACCACCGACGTCGGCACCCGCCAGGAACCCAATGTCGAGTCGATCCTGTCGGCCGACCCGGATCTCGTCATCATCGAAACGACGAACCGCAAGGACAAGATCGTCGGTCAGCTCGAGGACCAGGGAATCCCCGTGATGGCGATGGCCGGCGCCGACAGGAAGGATCCCGTCAAGCACATGAAGGACACATTCACCACCGTCGCCGAGGCCACCGGTCGCACCGAGCGCGCAGAAGCCGTCCTGACCGACTTCGATAAGAAGCTCGAAGAATCCAAGAAGGCCATCGCCGAGGCGGACCCGGAGACCACCGAGTTCGTCTACTTCGACGGCTGGGTCAACGGTTCGAATGTGGCGTTGCGCCCCTTCGGCCAGGGTTCGCTCATCGGCGAACTCGGCGAGGAGCTGGGCCTGAAGAACGCATGGACCGGTGAGGTCGACCCCGCGTACGGATTGGGACAGACCGATATCGAAGGCATCTCGAAGGTCGGCGACGCGAACTTCTTCTACACCGGAACCGAGGACCCCGAGTCCGAGGACTATGTCGAGCTGCTGAAGAAGAACGACATCTGGGCGAACATTCCCGCCGTGAAGGACGACCGCACCACGGCCTTCCCCGCAGGGATCTGGACCTTCGGCGGACCCAAGTCCTCCGAGAAAGCCCTCGACGCCTACGTCGACGCTCTGACGAAGTAATCCGTGGCCTCTCCCCTGACCCGCCAGATGACGCCCAGCCCGACGACAGCGACACCGGAACCGACCGTGGTTCCGGTGCGCGGTCGCGGTGTCGTCGGTGCTCTCTCGACCGCCGCCGCCCTGCTCGGGCTCGTCGCCATCCTCGTCATCGCCTCCGCATGGCACATCACACAGGGGACCTCGGGCATCGGCATCAGAGAGCTGTTCAGTGCCGTGACCGGCACACTCTCCCCCGCCGAGGATGGCCCCAGTGCCCGTGACATCCTGCTGGGGTCCCGGCTGCCGCGCGTGGGGGCAGGGATCCTCGTCGGCATCGCCTTGGGCGTTGCCGGTGCCCTGTTCCAGTCGCTCGCGCGTAACCCCTTGGCGTCGCCGGACACCCTGGCGGTCACCGGTGGGGCATACTTCGCCGTCACCGTGGTCACGGCCTTCGGCATTGCGATTCCGATCTGGGCCTCGGGCGGGGTCGCCTTCCTCGGCGGTCTGCTCGCCGCGGCCCTGGTCCTGGGTCTGGCTGGAGGCGCCGGTGCCTCGACGACTCGGCTCGTGCTGGCGGGCACGGCCACGGCGATGGCGCTGCAGGCGGGGACGTCGACGCTGCTCATCCTCTTCGCCGAGGAGACGACGAGTCTCTTCTCCTGGGGTTCGGGCACTCTCAATCAGCTCGACGGCTCCGCGGCTCTGCGCAGCATTCCGGTCATCGCCGTCATCGCTGGTGCTGCGATCCTGCTGTCGCGGCGTCTGGATCTGCTCGGGCTCGGGGATGATGCCGCCTCGGTTCTCGGAGTCCCGGTCAGGTCGACTCGGGCCATCGGCATCCTCCTCGCCGTGATGCTCACCGCCACCGCGGTGACTCTGGCCGGCCCGATCGGCTTCGTCGGTCTCTGCGCCCCGGTCATCGCCAGACTCCTGGCCCGCATCATCCCGGGCCTCGGCCGTCACGCCGTGCTCTTTCCGGCCGCCGGGCTCATCGGTGCGATCGTCGTCATCGTCGCCGATGCCCTGCTGCGCGCCATCGTCGGCGCCACCGAGGCGATCACCCTGCCCTCGGGAGTCACGACGACCGTGCTCGGGGCGATCGTCCTCGTTCTGCTGGCGCGGTCGATGCGCACGGCATCACCGGCGACGACCACCTCGGCGGCGAATTCGACGGTGATCGGTCCCCGCCGGGCCGGTCTCGTCATCGCTGCCGGCGTCCTGGTCCTCATCGCCGTCGCAGTTCTCGGTCTGCTCACCGGGGAGCGGTTCTACCTCCTCGGCGATGCGCTGCTGTGGCTGCAGGACCGGGCGGCGCCCGTCATCGACTTCGCCTTCGATTCGCGTGCGCCCCGAGTCGCCGCGGCTCTGGCAGCCGGTGCAGCGCTCGGACTCTCCGGCACCCTCGTCCAAGCCAGCGCGCGCAACCCTCTGGCCGAACCCGGGCTGCTCGGCATCACCGGCGGGGCCGGTCTTGGTGCCGTCATCGTCGTCACCCTCATTCCCGGCGCCGGGGTCGGCCTCGTCTCTGCGGTCGGGATCGTCGGTGCGCTTCTCGCCTTCGCCATCGTCTACGGACTCTCGTGGCGGGGCGGGATGAACACGGACCGTCTCGTCCTCATCGGCATCGGCCTGTGGTTCGGGTTCACGGCTCTGACAACGCTGTTCCTCGTCCGGGCGAATCCCTGGGACACTCCGGCCCTGTTCACCTGGCTCTCCGGTTCGACGTACGGACGGACCTGGGCCGATATCGCGCCGGTGGCGCTCGCTCTGCTCGTCGCCGTGCCGCTGGCGTTCGTGTGGACGCGCGAACTCGATCTGCTCGCGCTCGACGATGACACCCCGCGGCTGGTCGGGGTTCCGCGGGAACCGGTGCGCCTCGCCGTGCTCATCACGGCGGCCATCCTCGCGGCGGTGAGTGTGTCGGCCGTCGGTGTCGTCGGATTCATCGGTCTCGTCGCTCCGCATGCTGCACGGGCCCTGGTCGGCGCCCGTCATGCTCGGGTCGTGCCCACAGCAATGCTTCTCGGGTCCGTCGGCCTCGTCGTCGCCGACGCCCTGGGGCGCACGGTCATCGCGCCGGCGCAGATCCCGGCCGGACTCATCGTCGCCCTCATCGGCGCCCCGTACTTCGTCTACCTGCTGGCCCGGACCCGCGCGTGAGGATCAGTCCTCGTTCGACCCGTTCGCCGCGTTTTCGCGGATGAAGTCGCGCAGATGCTCGACCACACGGCCGGGCCTGCGGACGGCTGAGCACAGGGCGATCTCACGAGCATGAGCGGGACCGTCCAGAGCCACCTCGGTGATTCCCTCGACCGGGCGCACCGCAGGTGGGATCAGTGCCACTCCCATTCCGCGGCCGACGAATTCGCGGATCGTCGAGAATTCGGTGACTTCGATCTTCACCTGCGGGTCGAAGCCGCTGTCCCGGCACCACTGATCCGTCAGCTCCCGGAGGTTGTAGGTCGCAGGAGTGGAGATGAACTCCTCGTCGGCGAGCCGGTCCAGGCTGATGCTGCGTGCTCCCGCCAGCGGGTGCGTATCGGACAGGGCGGCGATGATCGTCTGCCGCGCGAGCACCTCGTGGTTGACCTCGGGTGGAGGCGGAATGATGATCGCCAGATCGAGGGTGCCCGCCTGCAGGTCAGCGACGAGTTCGGCACCGTGAGCCTGTTTGAGGTCGAGGCGGATGCCCGGATGTTCGCGGTTGAAGACCGCGAGCAGATCGGGCACCTCACCGGCACCCATCGTCAGGGGAAACCCGAACCTGATCCTGCCGTGTTCGGGATCGGCCGCCTCGGCGAGATCGACCAATGCCGCATCGATCTCCCTCAGCGGGGCACGCACCGCGCCCACGAGATCGATGGCCGCCGTCGTCAGACCGATGGCGCGACCGCGCGGGACGGTCAATGCCATGCCGAGGTGGCGCTCGAGTGCGTGGATCCGTCGACTCATCGTGGACTGGGGTATGCCGAGGGCGGCCGCCGCCTCGGTCAGGTGACCGTCCTGATCAGCCAGTTCGACGAGTTCTCGCAGCGCCGTCAGCGGCGCCGTCCGAGCATCGGATGATCGTTCCATATTCGGATCATACATATCCGATCACTCATTGGACGGATGATTCGCGTAGGCGCATGGTGAGAACATGACCGCTAACCCCACGCACACCAATCAGCTTCCGGATGCCGACGTCGTCCTCATCGGCGCAGGCATCATGTCCGCAACGCTGAGCTCGATGCTGACCCTGCTCGATCCCGATCTGCGGATCCTCGTCCTCGAGAAGGCCACGGACTCAGCCGGAGAGAGCAGCGAGGCGTGGAACAATGCCGGCACCGGACATTCGGGGTATTGCGAACTCAACTACATGCCCGATCCCGCGGACGGATCGAAGCCGCGACACATTGCCGAGCAGTTCCACCTCACCCGGCAATGGTGGGCACGTCTTGTTCGGCAGGGCGTGCTCGATCCGACGGATTTCATTCACACGACTCCGCATATGAACCTTGTGTTCGGTCGTGACGATGTCGCTTATCTGCGCCGCCGTGTCGACACTCTGCGTGCCGATCCCCTGTTCGCGGAGATGGAGTATACGGAGGATCCGGACACCATTGCCCAGTGGGCGCCGCTGACGATGGAGGGTCGGGTCGACGACGGCGAACCGATCGCCGCCGCCCGGCACCTCCGCGGCACCGACGTCGATTTCGGCGCCCTGACTCGGGCTCTGCTCACGCTCGGATCCACCGAGGTGCTCACCGGTCACGGGGTGACCGGGATCGAGCGGGAAGCAGACGGATGGTCGATCACGGGATCGTCATCAATGGGATCGTTCGCTGTGCGGGCAGGCACCGTCTTCGTCGGGGCGGGCGGCTTCGCGCTCAGACTCCTGCAGAAAGCGAAGGTACCCGAAATCCGCGGGTATGCGGTCCTGCCTGTCGGTGCCGCCTTCTATCGGTGTGCGGCTCCCTCGGTCGTCGCCCGGCATGAGGGCAAGGTCTACGGTCAGGCCGACGGGGGCGCTCCGCCGATGTCGGTGCCGCATCTGGACCGGCGCGTCGTCGACGGCGAGGAGCATCTGATGTTCGGTCCGTATGCGACATTCAGCACGAAGCTGCTCAAGCACGGTCGGCTCTCGGATTTCTTCACGACTGTTCGACCCGACAATCTCCATGTCATTGCCGCCACTGGCCTGCAGAACCTCGACCTCGTGTCATTCCTCGTCAGGGAACTCGCGGCCAGCCCGACACGGAAGTTCGCTCAGCTGCAGCGCTTCTTCCCACGGGCCCGACGCAACGAGTGGACGCTGCTGCCCGCCGGGCAGAGAGCGCAGCTGGTCAAACCGGATCCGAACAAGATCGGCGTCCTGCAACAAGGCACCGAGCTCATCGTCTCCGCCGACGGATCGATCGCGGGTCTCATCGGAGCCTCCCCCGGAGCGTCGACAGCGGTGCCGATCATGTTCGATCTGCTCGAGCGGGCCTTCCCCGCCCAGTGGCACGGCGGCTGGAAGTCACAGATCGCCGAGGCGGTCCCCGACCTCGATCGCACCGACTGGACCACCGAGGATGTCGCCCGATCTCATACCGATACAGACGCGGCCCTCGGACTTTCTCCTTTCAGCTCCGAGTAGCCCGCGCGTATCTCCGCTGTGCGGGCTCGGCCGGCGAACGATGGGTCTGACGACTGCCGACAGAAGTCGCAGATCAGAAGTCTCATCTCGCCGGTCGAGACGTTGGCGGAAAGACACAGTGGAAATCCGCGAGCTTTGTGGCAGGTTGAATTGCATGGCAGGCGTTTCGACCTTAATGTGACTCACAACACTTACTGTTAGGGAGATCACACATGAGGCGCCTGTCCCGCAATCTCGTCGCAATCTGCTCCACCCTCGCACTGACCGCTGGGCTCGCTGCCTGCGGCGGCGGCTCCGACGAAGCCGGCGGTGCCGGCGACACGATCGTGGCCGAGACCGCCTTCAACCTCAAGACGATCGACCCCCATCGACAATTCGAGTTCACCGGGTCGACGATCGACAACGCCATCTATCAGACGGCCCTCGAGTTCGAGGACGGTGACCTCACCAAGCCGACCGACGGACTCTGCTCGTACGAGATGTCCGAGGACGACAAGGAGATGACGCTGACCCTCAAGGACGAGGACGCGAAATTCTCCAACGGCGATCCCGTCACCGCCGACGACATCGTCTTCTCCTTCGAACGTCTTCAGGGCATCAAAGGCAACCCCTCCTTCTTCCTCGCCGGAGTCAAGGTGAAGAAGGTCGACGACAAGACGGTCACGCTCACCAGCGCAGAACCCAACCCCGCACTGCCCTACATCCTCCCCAACTCCTCGATCGGCATCGTCAATTCGAAGGTCGTCAAGGAGAACGAGGGAACCACGGACGAGAACGACGGTGCCGAACAGTTCCTCAATGAGAACTCCCAGGGCTCGGGACCGTACAAGGTGGAGAAGTACGACGCCGACAGCCAGGTCGTGCTGACCGCGAACGAGCACTACAACGGTCCCGAACCGAAGTACAAGCGAGTGGTGCTGCGCAATGTCTCCGCCGAGACGCAGCTGACCGATATCCAGTCGGGTCAGGCGCAGGTCGCCTTCGACCTCAACGCCGATCAGGCGAAGCAGATCGATGAGTCGATGGGCAAGATCTCCAGCCTGCCCTCGACTCGCAGCCTCTACATCTTCAACAACACGGATGAGAAGATCGGCGGCCCAGCAGCAGACCCGGACTTCCGCAAGGCCGTCATGGCGGCGATCGACTACGACAAGCTCACCGACCTCGCCGGTAAGGGATCGCAGCGGATGGCCAGCCTCGTACCGAACGAGTTCGTCGGTGCCGTCCCGAAGGACCAAGCACCCGAACGCGACCTCGCAAAGGCGAAGAAGCTGCTGAAGAAGGCCGGCTACGACGGTGAGAAGGTTCCTTTCCACTACTCGAGTGACCAGGCCGTCAACGGAGTCGACCTCGCGCAGCTCGCCGAGACCCTGCAGGCACAGCTGAAGGAGGCCGATATCAACCTCGACCTCAAGCCGGCCCCGAGCTCGACTCAGCTCGACGGCTTCCGCTCGGCCAAACAGCCGATGGGCATCGGAACCTGGGGCGCGGACTTCCCCGATCCGACGAACTACAACGTCTTCATTCCCGGCGGCGACGTCGCCGATCGCGTGAACTGGAAGGACGACCCGAAGCTGAAGAAACTTGCGGACGAAGCGGCCGAGGCGAAGGGCGATGCCCGCGACGCCGCCTACGCGAAGCTGTTCAAGGCGACCACCGACACCGCGGTGTGGATCCCGCTCGTCCAGCCGGTCAGCACCATCGCCGTCGGTTCGGGCATCACGAAATTCGTGTCCAACGCCGACGTCTCGTTCGACTTCGCAAAGGCAGAGTGAGGATGGCGGAAGCCACCACAGCGCCGCACGATGCTCCTGCCGCGTCCGCCTCTGGTGAGACGGACGCGGCGCAGCGGATCAAACCGCCGAAGCTCCACCCGCTCCTCCGATTCATCCTCATCCGGATCGGGATCTCGATCATCCTGATCTGGGGCGTGACCGTGGTGACGTTCCTGCTCACCAACCTCGTGCCCACCGACCCGGTCGCGGCCATCCTCGGCGACCGGGCGGCAGCAGATCCGGAGATCGTCGCGCAGACACGGGAGAAGCTCGGCCTCGACCAGCCGCTCCTCGTCCAGTACTTCACCTACCTGGGCAATCTGCTCCAAGGAGATCTGGGCGTCTCCAACCAGACCCGCACGCCCGTGCTCGCCTCGATCGGTCAGGTCTTCCCCGCATCGATCGAACTCGGCATCGGAGCGATTCTCATCTCCGTCCTCCTCGGACTGCTGCTCGGTCTGCTCAGCGCTCTCAAACAGAACAGCATCGTCGACCACGCGATCCGCACCCTCAGCCTTATCGGCATCTCGGCGCCGACGTTCTGGATCGCCACCGTCGCCTACTTCGTGTTCTTCTTCCAGCTGCGAGTCGTCCCCGGCGCCGGACGACTCGACCCCTGGATCACCCCGCCGCCGAAGGTGACAGGCCTCTACACCGTCGACTCCCTCTTGGCGGGACAGATGGCGACATTCGCCAACGCTCTGGGCCACCTCGTTCTGCCCTCGTGCGTTCTCGCTCTCTTCACCATCGGTCTGCTCACCCGGTTCAGCCGCTCCAGCGTTCTCGACATCATCCGGCTCGACTACGTCACTGCGGCCAAGGCGAAGGGCCTGCCGGCACGGACAGTGGTCTTCAAATACATCTTCCGCGGCGCCTTGGTCCCGATCATCACCGTCGTCGGTCTGGCGTTCGGTTCTCTGCTCTCCGGTGCGGTGCTGACCGAAACCGTCTTCGCCTGGAACGGACTCGGCCAATACGCCTACCGCGGGGCAACCACATTGGACCTGCCTGTCATCATGGGTGTGGGCCTCGTCATCGGCATCGTCTACATCCTCGTGAACTTCATCGTCGACCTGATCTACGGCTTCGTGGATCCGAGAGTGAGGGTGAGATGAGCATCGGCACCCCGAAACAGCCCACCAATGCCCCCATCACCGAGGCGGCCCGCCGCGATCCCGTCGACCCCGGCCGGAAGAGGTGGCAGTTCCGCTTCCCGAAGGCCCTGCGCACTCCGCTGGGATTCGTGGGGGCCGGGATCCTCGTGATCTGGCTGCTCGTGGCGATCTTCGCACCGCTGCTGGCCCCGTTCGATCCTCTGGCGCAGAACTTCCCGCGGCTGTCGGCTCCCAACGGTGTGAATCTTCTCGGCACCGACACACTGGGTCGGGACGTGCTCTCCCGCATCCTCGTCGCCGCCCGCACCACCCTGCCCGCCGCGGTGTTCGTCGTCATCTGTTCGGCACTGCTGGGCTCGGTGCTCGGCGCCATCGCCGGATACTTCGGTCGAGCTGTCGACGAGATCATCATGCGCATCGCCGATCTCGTGTTCGCCTTCCCCACCATCATCCTCGCCATGGTCATCGCAGCCGCCCTCGGACCGGGGCTGAAGAACGCGATCATCGCGATCCTGCTCGTCTCGTGGCCGTCCTACGCCCGTGTCACCAGATCGCTGGTGATGACGGCGCGCGGCAGCGAGTACGTCATCGCCGGACGCCTGCTCGGATTCAGTGCGGGCCGATCACTGGCCCGCGAAATCGCACCGAACGTCATCTCCCCGGTCGTTGTGCTCGCCACCCTCGATGTCGGTTCGGCGATCCTCACGATGGCCGGTCTGTCGTTCCTGTCTCTCGGCGCCGTTCCGCCGACGCCGGACTGGGGCGCGATGATCAGCGAAGGAGTCTCTCAGTTCGCGGCCTGGTGGATCGCGTTCTTCCCCGGACTCTGCATCCTCACCATCGTCATGGCGTTCAACTTCATCGGCGACAGTCTGCGCGACACTCTCGACCCGCATACCGCCCAGGAAGTCGGTGAGACGACCTCATGAGCATGATCAGCATCAGAGACCTCAATCTGTCGGTCACCTCAGGGAAGAAGACCACTCATATCCTCAAGGACGTCTCCTTCGACCTCGACGCAGGTCGCATCACAGGCGTCGCAGGAGCCTCAGGTTCCGGTAAGACCCAGACCGGTCTCGCCGTAATGGGACTCTCCCCTGCAGGCGCGGAGCTGAGCGGAAGCATCGACTTCGATGGAGTCGAACTGGTGGGAATGCCCGCCAAACAGCACAACCGTCTGCGCGGAGTGCAGCTGTCGATGGTCTTCCAGGATCCGGCCTCAGCGTTCCATCCCATGCTCACTGTCGGCGACCAGATCACCGACCACCTTCGCCACCACCAGAAGGTGTCGAAGAGAGCCGCCCTGGCCAAGGCCATCGAGATCCTCAGCCGAACCAGGGTTCCGCGTCCGGAAGAAGCGGTGAAGAAATACCCCCACCAGTTCTCCGGCGGACAGCTGCAGCGAATCGCATTCGCCTCAGCGATCATCTGCGACCCCAAGGTCCTCATCGCCGACGAACCGACCACGGCACTCGATGTCACCGTTCAGGCGGGCATCCTCCGCCTGCTGCGCGAACTCTGCGACGATCTCGACCTCGCGGTGCTGCTGGTCACCCACGACTTCGGAGTGCTCTCCTCGGTCGCGGACACCATCGTCGTCATGAAGAACGGTGTCGTCGTCGAAACCGGTGAACGGGAGGCTGTCATCACCGCTCCTCAACACGAATACACGCGTTCGCTCATCGAATCGCTGCCACAAGCGGAGGTCTCCCCATGACATCGATCGACCAGGCTCCCACCGCCACCGCCGGTCACTCCCCCACAGCTGATGCTCCTCTGCTGTCGCTCGATTCCGTGGCGTGCGAGTACAAACTCGACGGCGGAGGTCGCTTCCGGGCAGTCAACGGAGTGTCTCTGCAGCTGGGTCGGTCGGAAGTGCTCGGACTCGTCGGCGAATCCGGCTGCGGAAAGTCGACTCTGGCCAAACTCATCTGCGGATTGGAGAAACTCGCGGCCGGCTCCATCACCTTCGATGGCAACCCGGTCAGAGCCCTCGGTCTGAAGAAGAGAGCGAAGGAACTGCTCGGGATTCAGATGGTCTTCCAGAATCCCTACGCGTCTCTCAACCCGCGCCGGCGCATCCGCGACCAGCTCGACGATGCGCTGGCCCTCAATCCTGAGGGCACGTGGACCGTCGAAACGCTGTTGGACGCCGTCGACCTGCCGACCGACTCCGCACAGCGCTATTCGCATTCGTTCTCCGGCGGACAGAGGCAGCGCATCGCCATCGCTCGAGCCCTGGCTGCAGGTCCGAAGGTGCTCGTCGGTGATGAACCCATCGCCTCACTCGATGCGTTCCTCCAGGCACGGATCGCTCGAATGATGCGCGACCTCGCCATCGACTCCGGGGCCTCGATGATCTTCATCAGCCACGATCTCTCGATCGTTCGCGATATTGCCGACAGGGTCGCAGTGATGGAAGCGGGTAGGATCGTCGAGGTCGGTTCGACGGAACAGATCTGGAACGATCCGAACCACCCCTATACACAGAAACTCCTCGCTGCCATCCCGAAGGTGGACGGCAAGGGGTTCATACCTGGTTAGCCACGACAAGGAGAGGCCATGACATGGTGATATTGCTGCAAGGGGCCGAAGTCTTCGCCCCGGAACGACTCGGTCAGCAGGACATTCTCATCGAGGGGCAGCAGATCACCTACATCGGGGAGGCCCCCGTCGAAGCGGTGACCGACCTGCCGCATGCCTCTGTCATCGATGCCCGCGGTCTGACCGCCGTGCCGGGGTTCATCGACCCGCACGTCCACATCGCCGGTGGCGGTGGTGAGGGCGGTTACGCCAACCGCACCCCGGAGATCCTCGTCAGCGACATCGTCAGCGCCGGGGTGACCACAGTCGTCGGCTGCTTGGGCACCGACGGAGTGACTCGCAGCCACGCGGATCTCCTCGCCAAGGCCGCGGGCTCGAGGCCGACGGCATCTCCACATATATCTACACAGGCAGCTACCAGGTCCCGGCACGAACGCTGACCGGCACCGTCGTCGACGATGTCGTCCTCATCGACAAGGTCATCGGCGTCGGCGAGGTTGCGATCTCGGATCGGCGTTCCTTCCAACCGACGGTAGAAGCATTGGCCGAGCTCGTCAGCCACAGCCATGTCGGTGGGCTGCTCAGCGGCAAAGCGGGCGTCACCCACTTCCATGTCGGACCGTACTCGTCGCGTCTGGCCCCTCTGCACCGGCTGCTCGACGAGTACCCGATCGCCCCGCAGGCCGTCTATGCCACTCACATCACCAGGAGCACCGAGCTCCTGGCCGATGCGGTGAGCCTCGCAGCCAAGGGCGCCACCGTTGACATGACCGCTGGCTCGACGACCGCAGAGTCGGTCAGAGACTACATCGAACTCGGCGGCGACCTCACCCGACTCACTCTGTCGTCGGACGCCAACGGCAGTCTGCCCGAATTCGACGCGGACGGGCGGCTGATCGGCTTGGAAGTGGCCAAGCAGACCACCCTCTTCGAACAGGTGTGGGAGTGTGCCGAATTGCCCGGTATGGACCTGTCTCAGGCCCTCGCCCTCGTCACCTCCAATACGGCTGATGCTCTCGTGCTCGGGCACAAGGGCCGTCTCCGAAGCGGGTGCGACGCCGACGTCCTCCTCACCGATGACCAACACACTATCCGACTCGCCTTTTCCCGGGGACGCGAGATCGTCCGCGACGGCGAACCCCAGATCCGAGGAACTTTCGAATGAGCCGCGAACCCGGCACCACGACGACCCACACGGCCGACGCCGAGGAGAAGCTCCCGCCGCTGGGATGGTCTCTGGTTCCCCTGGGCGCGATGCTCGTGCTGCTGGCTGTGGGCTACGGCGTCCTCGGCCTCGCCCCGGAGCCGCTGTTGATCCTGTCTGCGATCATCGCCGGCTTGGTGGCTCTGCGCATGGGGTTGACCTGGGAGGATATGCTGCTGGGGATCAGAGAGAAGCTCGATACGGCGATGCCGGCTCTGCTTGTGCTCATCTCCATCGGCATCCTCATCGGCACATGGATGATCGCCGGGACCATTCCGATGATGATCTACTACGGTCTCGGCCTCATCAGCGCGAAGTTCATCGTCCTCATCGCCTTTGTCATCTCGGCGATCGTCTCGGTCATCACGGGAACGTCCTGGGGTTCGGCCGGAACAGTGGGCGTGGCCCTCATGGGCATCGCCACGGGCCTCGACGCCCCGCTGGCAGCGACAGCAGGAGCGATTGTCGCGGGCGCGTACTTCGGCGACAAGCTGTCTCCACTGTCGGATACGACGAATCTGGCACCGATAGCTGCGGGAACCACCCTGTGGGAGCACATTCGCCACATGCTCTACACCACGATTCCAGCCACACTCGTGGCGCTGGCGCTCTACCTGTTCGTCGGCATCAATCAGCAATCGGGCAGCACCGATTCGGACCAGATCAGCGCCGTCACAGGTACCTTGGACGGTCTGTTCTCCTTCAACGTCCTCCTGCTTCTGCCGATGGTCATCGTCCTCGCCGGAGCCGTGCTCAAACTGCCGACGCTGCCGACGATCATCGGATCGTCACTGGTAGCGGGGATCCTTGCGGCGATCTTCCAGAAGGTCAGCGTCGAATCGATCTTCGCCTCGACGGTCGACGGATTCACCCCGGACATGCTCGAAGTCGGGCCCTCAAAGCTCGAGAGTCTGGACCCCGATGTCGTCGAGTTGGTGTCGCAGGGCGGGATGGCGTCGATGACCGGTGTCATCCTCATCGCGTTCAGTGCCTTCGCGTTCGCCGGAATAATGTCGCGGTCCGGTGCCCTCGAAACCATCATCCGCTCGCTGTTGAAGTTCGTGAAGCGCACGGGAGACCTCGTTCTCTCAACTGTCCTGTCATGCATCACGATGGCCGTCGTGACCGGCAACTCTTACCTCTCGATCATCGTGCCGGGCGAACTGTTCAAGAGGGCCTACGCCGACCGCGGCCTGGATGCCAAGAACCTCTCGCGGACCCTCGAGGACTCCGGCACCGTTGTAGTCCCACTCATTCCGTGGTCCTCAGCGGGCGTCTACATGGCAGGCGTCCTTGGGGTCTCCGTCCTCGACTACGCACCGTGGGCGGTGTTCTGCTATGTCGGCTTCGCGTTCGCCATCATCCTCGGCTACACCGGGTTCGGCATCGCCAAACGTCGCTGAGACGCCTGATCGGATGATCTTTCCTCGACGCTTCCGGGCCACTTTCAATTTCGGCTGATGCGCGCAGTCTTCCGCTGCGCGTACTCGGCCGGACTGAAGCCGGTGACGCGAACGAACTCCGTGCCGAAATGCGATTGGTCGAACCAGCCGAAGTGCGCGCCGAGGTCGGCCAGAGTTCCGTCCCACCCGCGGTCGATCGCTGCGACCGCGTCGATGATCCGCGCCCTGGCCAAGACCTTCTTCACTCCGACTCCGCAGAAGCTGCTGAACATCCGCTGCAGCGTACGCTCACCGATATCGGCTCTCTCCGCGAGGATCTTCAGGCTCACGACTTCAGGGTCGGACAGTATGTCGAGCACCCGTTTCAGCCGTTCGAACGACGGGGTCATCTCCGGCCGCCAGGACAGCAGCCAACTTTCCACCGAAGCGGCCAATTCGCTGAAGTCGGGCGCCCCGGCTCTCTGCGAACGCGCAAACATCTCGGAGAGTCCGAGGTCGGCATCCAGCCTCGGAAACCACAGTTCGGCAGGGACGGTCGAATCACGGATGCTCGCCGGCTTCTCCTCGGAGAACGCCAGTGTCGCACCCGGCTGAAAGTTCACGCCGAAGACTCCGCCGCGTCCGAAGATTCCCACATCGAAGCGCCGCTTGGTGACCGGACCGGTCACCCACGCTCCGGGGCCGTCCACGTGCGCCCGTCGGCTGTTGCCGAACTCGAAGGTCAGATGGATGGTCGGTTCGGACAAGGTCGCCGTCTGATAGCTCTCGCCCTCCGGCAGATCCCATTCGACAGCCCAATAGCGTTTGACGAACGGGCGCAGGCGCTCGGCGACGACACGAACGGACGAATAGCGCGCATGCTCGAGCATCTCCCCCGGCTTGAGCACACGTCCGAAGAAGTGCTGCGGCAGTGACGCATTTTTCCTAGTGACGTCGTCGTCCATGGCACAAGAATGTCAGACATGACTGAAACACAGAAGACCGACACCACCGCGACCACCGCCGACGACTCCACCACAGCACCCGTCGCCACACTGGCGATGGTCACCCTTGACGCCCCGAACGCTGCCGTTCTCGGAGAGTTCTACTCTTCCGTCCTCGGCTGGCCCATCGCCTATACGGACGAGAACTATGCAATGCTCACCGGTCCCAGCCATGCACTTGGCATCGGCACGATCCCGGACTACCAGCGACCGAGCTGGCCCGACGACGGACACAAGCAGTTCCACCTCGACCTCACCGCTGACGACATCCAAGCGGCAGCCGATCGCTGCGTCGAACTCGGAGCCACCCGAGCCGAGCCGCAGCCCGGTGAAACCTGGGTCGTTCTCCTCGATCCCGCCGGTCATCCGTTCTGCCTCTCGGACGCGAAGAATTGGGGCTGAGCAGCCCCGCAGACCTGACAGCCGAGCTCTCAGCTCTGTCCGACCTTGTCCACCCGCACGATGTAGTGAGACCCATCGAGACCATCGACGAGGATCGTCGCCTCATGCTTCGCATTTCCTCCGGAGACGATCCAGTTAGGCTTGATCACTCCGCGCAGACCGCCCGCCGGAGTGATCTCGATGCCCATTCCGAGCTTCACCGTCTTGACGACTTTCGCGCGCGCCAATGATCGCGCAGTCCGCTCCGCCTCGTCCCGAGTCGGCAGCGGTCCCGACTGCCCGCCGATCAGACTCGACCACTCCGATGATCCCGCCGTGGCGCCGCGAGGGGTGAAGTCGGCGATCATGCCCCTCCCCGACACTGCGTTGACGAGCACGTCCATCCGCTGCCCCGGCCCGGATGCGCTCCGACGGAAGAGTCCGCGAGTGCGCACATCGAGGGCAGCCCACCAGAACGGATGATGGACCGCTTGGACCGCGGCGAGCGCGCCTGGGAGTTTGCGTTGGAAGACAGCGAGCGCCTCGGCAGCGGTGACGTGCGGATCCATCCGCACCGGCTCCACGACCTGCAGATCCGGGCCGACCGGGCGACCGGTTCCGGTCTCAGCGCTCATCTCGGGCATCCTTCGGAACCTGACCGGCCAGGGAGTCGTTCTGGCCGGTGAGCATGGAAGCTGGGATCGCGCCGATCCGGTCTGTCTCCTGCATCGCTTTGAGGACATGGGCAGGCACCGGATGCGATCGCTGAGTGGCCAGGGAGAGGAGGATGAGGGCCAGGGTCGAGCACACGATGCCGATTCCCATGGGGTCGATTCCGGTGACGTCGACGAGTCCGGTGAGCTGCCACACGACGGAGGACACGGTGCCGGCGATCATCGAGGTGATCGCACCGGGCACGTTCGCCTTCTTCCACCAGGCGGCGGCGATGTAGACGGGGACGAATGCGGCGCCGAGCACCGTGGTGGAGAAGATGACCACCTCGGCGACTGCGGGCGGATCGTTCACGGCGACGAAGTAGCCGATGATCGCCAGCACGAGGACGGTGAACCGCGAGACCCAGACGGACTGTTGGTCGGACATGTCCTTTTTGAAGAAGCGCTGGAACAGGTCCTGGCTGGCGATCGTGCCCGACTGCAGCAGCAGAGCGTCCGCGGTGGACATGATCGCGGCCATGATTCCGGCCATGACGATGCCCACGGCGAAGTCCGGCAGCACCGTGTCAGCGACTTGGAAGACCGCGAGTTCCGGGTTGTCCAGGGTCGGCAACAGGACGAGCGCCATGATGCCGACGATATAGGGGGCCGGGATGAACAGCAGGTTGAACCCGGTGGCGTAGAGGCTGGCGCGCCGGGCCACCGAGGGACGCTTCATCGCCATATGGCTGACGTTGACGTGCGGCCATCCCATATAGCCGATGGAGAAGACGAGGACGGCGCCGACGATGACTCCCCATTGGACGGATTCGATTCCATCGGGTCCCCACATGGTCAGCAGGTTCGGATTGATCTGCCCGACCGCCTCGTTGCCGGCCGTCCATCCGCCCACAGCCTGCAGACAGGCGATGAGTATCCACACCATGCCGATGAGCATGACGATCGCCTGCACGAAGTCGGTGTAGGCCACGGCGAGGTAGCCGCCGAGGAAGGTGTAGAAGACGATGACGCCGACGGCGATGAGCAGCGCCCAGGCATACGGGATGCCGGTGACCATCTCGAGGCCGCGTCCGCCGGCGATGAACTGGCTCATGACATAGAAGAAGATGCAGAACAGTGCGACCGGTGCGGCGATCGCGCGGATCCACTTCGACGGATACCGATGTTCGAGGTATTCGATCGATGTGAGCGATCCGAGGATCTGCGAGAGCTTGCGCATCCGCCGGCCCAGGATCGAGAGATTGAGGACGCCGCCGCCGATGTCACCCATCGCGTACCAGAGTGAGAAGTAGCCCTTCGTATAGGCCAGCGATCCCGCACCGAGGAACATGTACCCCGACATCGACGACGACTGCAGACGCAGAGCGGTGACCGCGGCGCCCAGGCTGCGGCCGCCGAGCAGATATCCCTCGCTGCCCTTCGACCCGATCTTGAGCGTCCACACGCCGATCCCGCCCATGGCGACGAAGTAGATGACCAGGAACCAGGTTTCGATGTTCATGCCGCTCCCCCGTTCCCGTTCGCCGAGGCGGCCCCGCCGTCTCGTCCGTCCGTGCCGTTCGCGGTTCGCGCCAGTGCCTGATCCTCGGCCACGTCCTCGGCCTTCCATCCGCGGGAGAGGAAGACGAAGACAAGGGTGTAGATCACCCAGATCGCAGGGATGCCGACAATGATGACGACCGTCGCCGTCGGGAGACCGAACACCTTGACCACCTCGTTGTGACGTGAGTAGAACAGCTTCTGTGAGTGAGATTACAACGTATCGCGAGAAGCCTGAGACTGCCGCACCGTGCTCGCATGGTGGGAAGCTCTGGTCAGAGTCGCGTCCGTTCAGTCCGGTCCCACCTCGTGCGCGGCATCATTCGACGGTGAACTGGCGTTCGTGGAGTCCCGTCGCGGCACCGGGAATGGCGGGCCTGCGCTCCGAGGTCTGCACGTTTCCGTCCTGGTCGATCGCGCGGACGCTGACGGTATGCGTGCCCGTGCTCAGTCCCGTGTGCTCGCACCGCCACTGCCGCCACGTATCGGCGGTGAGTTCCTCGCTCAGTTCCGCTTCGGTCCAGTCCCCGTTGTCGATGCGCACCTGCACATTCTCGATGCCGGTGTGCTGCGCCCAGGCCATGCCTGCGGTGACGATCCGGTCGCCGCTCTTGGGCGTAACGGTGGCGCCGGGGCGGGGCACATCGATGCGGGAGGCCACCAGCACGGGTCCGTGGGAGGACCAGCCGCGGGTCGTCCAATATGCTTCCTTGTCCGCGAACCTCGTCACCTCGATATCAGTCACCCATTTCGTGGCTGAGACGTACCCGTAGAGTCCCGGGACGACCAGCCGGGCCGGGTATCCGTGGTCGCGTGGCAGGGCCTGGCCGTTCATGGCCACGGCCAGCAGGGCCGCCCGGTCATCGGTGAGCACTTCGAGCGGGGTGGAGGCGGTGAATCCGTCATCGGAGCCCGAGAGCACCATGTCCGCGCCGGCGTGCGGTTTCGCCCTGGCGAGCAGATCCCGGATCGGATAGCCCAGCCATTTCGCATTGCCGACGAGGTCGCCTCCGACCTCGTTCGAGACGCAGGCCAGGGTCACATAGTGCTCCTGGAGTGGGAGGTCGAGGAGTTCGGCCATGGTGATCGTGAACTCGTTCTCGACCATTCCGTGGACGCGCAGCATCCACGTTCCCGCTTCGATCGACGGCGGGAAGAGTGCTGTGTCGATGCGGTAGAAGTCAGAGGTCTCCGTGACCAGCGGGGTCAGTCCGGGTACGTCGAGTTCGGCGCCCGTGGGGATCTCCGGCGCCGAGGCGGCCGGCCGTGGCAGGACGAGCTTCGTCACCGTTCCTGCCGCACTGCGCGCCAATGTGGCCGCGGATTGTCCGGCCGCGACGGCGGCGATGCCGACCGCGCTCAGTCCCGCGGCCAGCCCGAAGAAAGCCCGCCGACCGGGCTGGGCAGGAGATGAAGGGGTTTCCGAGGGCGTGTCGGCCGCGCCTTCTCCGGCTCGAGTCGGAGCCTCGGCGAGGTGGAGGAGAACGAGGAACGCTGCGGCTCCGGCCGCAATTCCGCCGAGGCTCGGCAGAGTGGCCACCAGACCGGCACCGGAGCTGAAGCCGACGACGGCCGGCAGCAGTCCGAAGCCGATGAGCAGAACGAGCGCGAGGCCTCGACGTCGGGCGCCGATCCACCCGATGATCGCTCCGAGTCCGGCACCGCCTCCGACGATGGTGATGACGAGAGCGAGTTTGTCGTGAGTGCCGAAGACCGCGATCGCGGATTTGATGAGCACGGTGGGCATCAGCGGGATGAGGGCTTGGCCGATGAGCAGCGCCGGGGCTGATGCCACGTCCAGACTGCGGGCGATGAGTTCGGCGGTGCCGAAGTAGATGAGGGTCGCGACGATCCCGGCGACCACGGGAGGCCATGTGCGTCGAGTACTCGCCATCATGCGTTCCCTGTCCTCATCCTCAGGCCAGGGTGCGACGGAGACGCACGGCCGCCTCGGTGAGGGTGTCGATGCGGTTCTCACGATCGGGTTCGGGCAGCGTCTGGGCCGCACGCAGTCCGTGTTCGAGGAGCACGACGACCTGGTCGGCGAGGTTCTGATCGCCGAGTTCCGGAACCGGTCGGGCATCGGAGCCGATCGACGAGAATTCAGCCAGGGCCCCGCGGATGGCGGCACGCCGGCTCGGTGCCGGTGGGGCCGCCTCGTCGAGTTGGGCAGTGGTCAGGGGGATGATCCGAATGCGCAGACGGCGCACCTCGGTCTCGAGTTCCGCCGCTGCTGTGGTCATGGACCCATGATAGTCCTCAGGCGTGGCGGCAGCGACGGAACCTCAGACGATGCTCAGGAGTCGGCCACCCAGACGGTCATGGTCTCCTGATAGGTCTCCAGCGCTTCCGGGCCGTTGTCGCGGCCCCAGAATCCGGACTGTCGCATTCCGCCGAACGGGGTGGCTTCGGTGCCTTCGCTGTAGCCGTTGACGGCGAGCGTGCCCACGCGGATCCGGCTGGCCCACCACCGGACTTGGCCGATGTCCTCGCACCACACGCTCGAGGCCAGACCGTAGGGTTCGCCGTTGATGAGGTCGACGGCATCGTCTCGACTGGTGCATCGCAGCAGCTGAGTGACGGGACCGAAGATCTCTCCGCGGCCGAGTTCGCTGTCGTCGGGCACGTTCTCGATGACGGTCGGCGGGTACCAGGTGCCGGTGTCGGGGACGTCGGCACGGGTGTTGAGGATTCGCGCTCCCTTCTCCACCGCTTCATCGACCCAGGAGGTGATGCGGTCGTGGGCGCGGGCATTGATCACCGGCCCGACGTCCGTGCCGTCGTCGAAGGGATCGCCGACGGTCAGTGCCTCGGTCGCGTCGATGAGCGCGGTGCGGAATTCGGCGAACCTCTCGTCATCGTCGCCGACGTAGATGACTCGAGATGCGGCAGTGCAGTTCTGGCCGCTGGTGCCGAAGGCGGCGCCGGCGATGTCGGCGGCGATAGCTGGGAAGTCCGTAGCGTGTGCGGAGTCGACGACATAGCCGGCGCGTCCGCCGAGTTCGAGCGACACCTTCTTGAGGTTCGATCGCGCGGAAGATTCGAGGAAGGATCGGCCGACGGGTCCCGATCCGGTGAAGGTGAGCACGTCGATGCCGAGGTGCATACCCATGGCGGCACCGATTCCCGCACCGGTGCCCGTGAGCACGTTGAGGATGCCGTCGGGCACCCCTGCTTCGGTGGCAAGTCTGGCGAGGTGAAGGGCACTGAGCGTCGAATCCTCCGAGGTCTTGACGACCATGGCATTGCCGGCAGCCAGGGCCGGGGCGAGCTTCCAGCCGAGCATGGCGACGGGATAGTTCCACGGCAGGATCGCTCCGACGACTCCGCTGGGCACTTTCGTCACCCAGCCCCAGCCGTCAGAACCCTGCAGATAGCGTCCGTCATCGCGGGAGATGAGGTCGGCGCTCAGTCGGAAGTTCGCGGCGACGTCGGGGACGTCCTCCTCCACGCTGCCGAGCGCGACCTTTCCGGCTTCGATGCCGTCGAGATAGGCGATCTCCTCGGCGTCGGCTTCGACGAGGTCGGCGAGACGGCGCAGCACGCGGGCTCGCAACTTCGCATCGTCGACCCAGTCGGCTTCGTTGAAGGCGGTGCGTGCTGCGGCGACCGTCTCATCGAGCTGCTGCTCGCTCGCCGCGGTGAGGCTGCCGATGACCGTTCCGTCGCTCGGTGAGATGAGACCGATCTCGTCTCCGGTGCCGGTGACGGCTCGGCCGCCGATCCACTGTCCGAGGTTGCCGTCGATGATGGCCCGCAGCGCGGTTCGACCGCGGTCGACGAGGGTGTTCTGTGCTGATGTCGTGGTCATGGTGTGTGTTGCCTCTCCAGTTCGGCGATCGCGTCGAGCAGCGCTGCCAGTGCTTCGGGTGCGGCGGTGGGCAGGGGCGGACGCACCGGTCCCTGTTCACGGCCGGACTTGCTGAGTGCCTGTTTGATGAGTGAGATGAATGCGGAGTCGCCCTCGATGAGTCCGAGTGTGTGCCCCAGGCTTCTCCAGAGGTCGACGGCACCGGCCCACTCGTCGCTGTCGGCCAGCTCCCACAGTCTCTGGCAGTGCTCGGGCAGCAGCCAGGCCGAGGCTGCCACCCAGCCGCTGGCACCCTGGGCGAAGCCCTCGAGGGCGATTCCGTCGGCGCCGACGAAGATCTCGGTGTCCTCGCCGAGGCGACTGCGCAGCTCCCGTATCCGAGTGGCCTCTCCGGAAGTTTCCTTGACGCTCCAGAGTCCGCCGGTGTCCTGGAGCGTTCCGAGGTGGTCCGGGAGCAGGTCGGTGCCGGTGGAGTGGGGATTGTTGTAGACCATGACCGGCAGTTCGGAGGCGGTGAGGACCGGCCGCAGAGCGGCGATGACGGCGTCTGGTTCGAGCCCGCCGTAGAACGGAGGGGTGACCATGACGGCGTCGGCACCCCAACCTGCGGCCGCGGTGATCTGGGCCGACATCTCCGCCGGGGTGTATGCCATGCATCCGATGACCACATGTGCCCGACGTCGACGGCAGAGACGATGGTATTGATCTGAGCTTCCCTCTCCGCAGCGCTGAGCGCCAGCGCCTCCCCCGTGGCGCCGAGGCCGAGGAGACCGGTCACACCCGAGGCGAGCACCTCCTCGATCCGGCCGCCCAGGGCCTCGAGGTTCTGGTCTCCATCCTCGGTATAGGGAGTCGTGGGAACGGCGAACACACCGCGCATCGGATTCGTCATCGAATCGTCCTCTCAAGCCATGAGATCTCTGGTCCGCACTTCAGCGATGAAGACGGTCCGCCGACGGTTGTCGTCGGTATCTCAGACGATAGGCAGAAAAGTGATCACAAGCAATGGCGACGACGAAGGGCGGACCCCCATTTCGGGGATCCGCCCTTCGTTCAGCGCTCGGTCGCAGCCCACAGGCGTGGGGTGCGTTCGGGTCTCAGTCTCTGAAGTACGAGATGAGGCGCAGGATTTCGATGTAGAGCCACACGAGGGTGACCATGAGCGAGAAGGCGCACATCCAGGAGTACTTCTCCGGGATCTTGTGCTTGACACCCTTTTCGATCATCTGGAAGTCCATGATCAGGGTCATCGCGGCGAGCACTGTGGCGACGATGCCGATGATCACGCCGAGGGGGAACGTCATTCCCATAAAGCTGATCTCGATGCTGCGGGCACCGCCGGAGCCGGTGAACATGGCGAAGAAGAAGTTGATGACCGAGAAGATCGCGTAACCGCCGACGGCGATCACCAGGAACTTCTTCATCTTCGACCCGTAGCGCACTCCCTTGAACCTGAACAGGGCGAGCGTGACGCCGAAGACGCAGAGCGTGGCAAGGATGGCCTGGACGACGATTCCGGGGAACGCAGCCTCGAAGATTCCGGAGATTCCGCCGAGGAAGACGCCCTCGAATGCGGCATAGCCAATGATGAGGGCCTTGCTCGGTTCTCTCTTGAAGGCGTTGACGAGTCCGAGGACGAGGGCGATGAACATCGCCGGGTATGTCAGCACCGGCACGAACCAGCCGACGACGGCACCGGCGAGGAGGATGGCGAAGAGCACACCGGTCTTCATCATCACATCGTCATAGGTCATCGCACGGTCGGCGACCTGAGGCCCGGCGTTGCGGTTCTGCGCAGCCGGCTGGTTGAAGAGGTGGTTGAGCTCGTCATCGGACATGACCGGCTGGTTGCGTCCGGACTGGGCTCCCTGATTGATAGCCCGGTTCATCATGGGGTTACTCACGGTCGAGATCCTTTCGATCTGAGCAGAATGTGCACAGCCGGGAGGCTGCGCAGATGATCGTTCACGGTCACAGTCTAACCGGACGGTCTGGACGGGAACTGAGGATCCCGGCCAACACGGTCCGACGTTGCACGATCGTGATCCTGAGCTGGACAACACCCGCATCGGGCGGAGAATTCCCGGATCGACCCAACGGGCAGAGACAGTTCAGCCCATCTGGTAATGAGTCGCCACACCTGGTCCCCACGGGATGCCGGTGGCCCACCAGATGAAGAACAGGAGTCCCCAGAAGATGAACATGCCGAAGGACAGCGGGATCGTGAACGAGAGCACCGTGCCGATGCCCGCGTCCTTCTTGTACCGCTGCACGAAGCCGAGGACCACGACGAAGTACGGGCTCATCGGAGAGATGATGTTCGTCGTCGAATCACCGATGCGGTAGAGAGCCTGGGTGGTCTCCGGGGAGATCGACAGAAGCATGAACATCGGCACGAGCACCGGCGCCATGAGGGTCCACAGTCCCGAACCGGAGGTGAGGAACAGCGCGCCGAGCGCCACGAGCAGCCATCCGCCGAGGAGGATGACGAAGGAGCCGGTGTTCAGGGCCCCGAACACCTCGGCGCCCTTGATCGCCATGATCTCGCCGAGGTTGGACATCTTGAACAGCGCAAGGAACTGGCTGGCGGCGAAGAACAGGACGATGACCGGCACGAACGGCAGCAGCCCCTTGCCCATCATCTCCGGGATGTCGGCGGTGCGCTTGATCGATCCGGTGGCGTAGCCGTAGACGATGCCGACGATGAAGAAGCCGAAGCCGATGATCGCGGCGATTCCGGCCATCAGACCCGATTCGGGACCGAAGCCTCCGGCCTCATCGCGGAGGAAGGATCCGGCTGGCCAGGCGAGAGCGAACAGCACTGCGGCGCAGACGATGATGGAGATGACGGCGATGACGATTCCGCGCTTCTCATTGGCATCGAGAGCCATCTTGACGTCGAAGTTGTCCGGATCGTCGTCGGTCTCCTCGTCGAGTTCGATCTGGTCGGCTCGCTTGGACAGGACCAGCTCCGTCACCAGGGTCACCGCGGCGGCGACGACGAACATTGAGACGAAGTTGAAGTAGAAGTTCGCGACCGGGCTGACGGTGTAGTCGGCGTCGATGATCTGCGCTGCCGAAGTCGAAAGACCGCCGAGGATCGTGTCGAGCGAATTGACCATGGGCGCAGCCGAATAACCTCCCGAGGTCGCGGCGTAGGCGACGAGGCAGCCGAGCAGCGGATTGCGTCCGACGGCTTTGAAGGCGAGCCCGCCGAGCGGAATCATGATCATGTAGGAGGCATCGGAGGCAATCGACGCAGCGGTTCCGGCCAGGGCGACGATGAAGGTGATCCACTTCGGCGAGGCCCCGGCGATGGTTCCACGCAGCATCGCCGGGATGAGTCCGGACTGTTCTGCCACGGCCACGCCGATGAGCACGATGAGGACGAGTCCCAGCGGTGGGAAGGTGACGAAGTTGTTCGTGGCTCCGGCAACGATCTCACGCAGCGATTCGGTGGAGAAGAGGTTCGTCACCGTCACCCTCTCATCCGTGGCCGGATTGACGGCGTTGAGGCCGGTGGACGAGAAGATCGCCGAGAGGATCATGACGACGACCGCGAGAGACAGGAACAGCCAGAACGGGTGAGGCAGTTTGTTGCCGGCCTTCTCGATGATGACGAGGACGCGCATGAGCCAGCTCAGCTCGGAATCGTCTTTCCTCTTCTCTGCGGCCGCAGGTGTGGTGCTCGACATCAGGTCTCCTCGGTCGGGGTGGCGGTGGCGAATGCGTTGAGCCCGGTGTCGCCCCTGTGAGTGCGATCACCTCAAGGAGCAAGTCTCATGGACAATCGGCGTTGTGTCACGGAAATCTCATATTCCGGATGTTAGATCACGGCCGGACGCGCCCGTCCGCCGCCGAGGCGGCCGTGCGGTGTCAAACGAACCGACGTTGATGGTCGCATTCACTGACCGTGGTGAATAGAGGAGGGCGCCGACCGCAGATGTCTGCGGTCGGCGCCCTCTTGAGCCGGCAGGCGACTCAGCACTCGGGATGAGGGTGGGCCGCCTCGGCGAAATCAGCGTTCGATATCGCCGCGGATGAAGGCTTCGACGGCCTCGTGGGCGGCGTCGTCGTCCTTCTGCTCCGGGGGCGACTTCATGAAGTACGAGGAGGCGGAGATGAGCGCTCCGCCGATTCCGCGGTCGAGGCCGATCTTCGCCGCGCGCACGGCGTCGATGATGACGCCGGCGGAGTTCGGTGAGTCCCATACCTCGAGCTTGTACTCCAGGGACACCGGGGCGTCGCCGAAGTTGCGGCCTTCGAGGCGGACGAAGGCCCATTTGCGGTCGTCGAGCCATTCGACGTAGTCGCTGGGCCCGATGTGGACATCGCGGTCGGCCAGCTGGGCGGAGGTGTTCGAGGTCACGGCCTGGGTCTTCGAGATCTTCTTCGACTCGAGACGCTGACGCTCGAGCATGTTCTTGAAGTCCATGTTGCCGCCGACGTTGAGCTGATAGGTGCGGTCGAGGACAACGCCGCGGTCTTCGAACAGCTTCGCCATCACACGGTGAGTGATGGTCGCACCGATCTGGGACTTGATGTCGTCGCCGACGATCGGGACTCCGGCGGCACGGAACTTCTCGTCCCATTCCTTGGTGCCGGCGATGAACACGGGCAGGGCGTTGACGAAGGCGACCTTCGCATCGATGGCGGCCTGGGCGTAGAACTCGACGGCCCTCTGCGAACCGACGGGCAGGTAGCACACGAGGACGTCCGCCTCGGCGTCCTGCAGCGCCTTGACCACGTCGACGGCCTCGCGGTCGGATTCGACGATCGTGTCGCGGTAGTACTCGCCGAGTCCGTCGAGTGTGGGTCCGCGCAGGACTTCGATGCCGGTGGGCTCCACATCGGCGAGTTTGATGGTGTTGTTCTCACTCGCCGTGATCGCCTCGGCGATGTCGACGCCGACCTTCTTGCCGTCGACGTCGAAGGCGGCAACGAAATCGATGTCACCGACATGGTAATCCCCGAACTCCACGTGCATGAGGCCGGGAACCTTCGTCCCGGGCGAGGCGTTCCGGTAGTACTCCACGCCTTGGATCAGGGACGAGGCGCAGTTGCCCAGTCCGGCAATCGCGACTCGAATCGATTTCGTTCCCACAATTCTCCTTTGTCTGTACGGGTTTCACCGAGCGGCGGGAGAAGTCCCACGCGGGCGGTCAGCCCTGCGGGGCTTCGCTTCGGCCCCAGCTATCCATGATAATGTCCGCGTCAAAATGCCGGATACCGGCATCCGTTCGCAGCTGCGCTCGTCTCAGCTGACGACCAGAGGTTCGAGGACAAGGTCGGGGTGGTTCTTCTGCACGCCCTGCAGCCGCCACCTGTCGGAGAACAGCGCCAGCAGCTCTCCGTCGGAACGGTGGAGGACCTCGACCGAACGCTCCCGAGCCAGGGTCGGCACGCATTCGGGGGTGGTGCGTCGGGCGAGGGAAAAGTTCAGTCGCTCCAGGGTGCAGGGAGCGTTGAATTCGTTGTTCATCCGGTCTTCGGCCACTTCGAACTGCATGGGTCCGACCGCGCCGAGCACGGGCGCCTGATCACCGCGCAGGTCCGAGCGCAGCACCTGGATGACGCCTTCGTGGTCGAGCTGTTCGATGCCGCGACGGAACTGCTTGTACTTCGAGGAGTCCTTGGCGCGGATGACCATGAAGTGTTCGGGCGAGAACGTCGGGATTCCGGGGAACTCGACCTTCTTGTCGAGGTAGAGGGAGTCACCGACGCGCAGTGCGGAGGCGTTGACCAGGCCGACGACGTCGCCGGGGAATGCTTCGTCGACGACGTCGCGGTCGCGGCCGAAGACCTGCTGTGCGTACTTCGTGGCGAACGGTTTGCCGGTGCTGGCATGGGTGAGCACGGTTCCGCGCTCGAAGACTCCCGAGCAGACTCGGATGTAGGCGAGCCGGTCACGGTGGTTCGAATCCATTCCGGCCTGCACCTTGAACACGAAGCCGGAGAAGGGATCGTCGACGTGGCGGGGCTCATCGTCCTTGTCCAGGCGGGCCTCAGCGGGCGGGGCGAGATCGACGAGGAGATCGAGGAGTTTGTGGATGCCGAAGTTGAGCACGGCCGAGGCGAACATCACCGGCGTCGACTTGCCGGCGAGGAAGGTCTCCTGGTCGTGGTTCTGGTCTTCCATCTCCAGCAGCTCGGACTCATCGACAGCGGTCGTCCAGGCATCGCCCTCGAGGTCGGCGGCCGCCTCGACGGTGTAAGTGTCCTCACCGGCGATCGTGGCACCGCCGCCGGTGCGGGTGTACTTCGTGTACTCGCCGCTGGTGCGGTCGAGGACTCCCCGGAAGTCTCCGGACTGGCCGACGGGCCAGGTGATCGGGGTGGGCAGGAGGCCGGTGCGCTGCTGGACCTCGTCCATGAGTTCGAGCGCGTCGAGGCCGGGGCGGTCCCACTTGTTGACGACCGTGATGATCGGGATGTTGCGATGGGCACAGACTTCGAAGAGCTTCATCGTCTGCGCCTCGAGGCCCTTGGCGGCGTCGATGAGCATGACGGCGCAGTCGACGGCGGAGAGCACGCGGTAGGTGTCCTCGGAGAAGTCGGCGTGGCCGGGGGTGTCGACGAGGTTGAACACGGCGTCGCGGTACTCGAACTGCAGGGCGGCCGAGGAGATCGAGATTCCGCGGTCCTGCTCCATCTGCATCCAGTCGGAGACGGTGGCACGACGGCCCGCCTTGCCATGGGTGGCTCCTGCCTGGCCGATGGCGCGAGCGTGGAGGGCGAGCGCCTCGGTGGTCGTCGATTTGCCCGCGTCGGGGTGCGAGATGACAGCGAACGTGCGGCGGCGGGACGCCTCGTGTCGGATGTCCTTGTCGGAATACTGGCCAGAAGTCACCGCAATATCCTATCGTTCTTCGCACGTGTCCGGCGTGTCCGTTCAGTCACAGTGGTTGGGGGCGCTTTCAGCACCTGTGCGTGCAGGCCCGCCGTCGCTGGGCGTTGCGTCCAGCGTCCTGTCGGAATCTGCCCATATGCTGGGGTGCGATGTCTGAGGAATTCGTCGAATACGCCGGCCGTTCGGAGCCGAGGGAACGCTGGCTCAAAGCCCTGCCGCTCATCATCGCGGGAGTCCTGGGCGTCCCGCTGCTCTGCGCGGCGATCTGGTTCTCCTGGCAGATCGCGCAGACGACGAAGTACCTGTTCGATCTCGGCACCTCCGGCGGAGAGGCGGCCGGGATGGTGCTTCTCAGTCTCTCGGGAGCCTTCTGCCTCGTCTTCTATCTCGCGTTCCTCTTCATCGGCACCCGTCGCCGCACCTGGAAGTGGCGCATCTGGTGGGCGGTTGCGACCCTTCTGGCCGCCGGGGCGCTGCCGCTGTGGTGGCTCTTCAGCGGCTTCTTCGCCGACGTCTAGTCTCGCTCCACACCGGTCCTCGCAATCCGTACATTTACCCGCAACTCCTCGCGCCGGCTGCTTCTCCTACAGGTGCTCATGCATCAGTCACTCTCCGCGCCACTCCACCCCGGTGCAACAGTGCGTTGTGGCGTTGCCGGTCAGGGATGCTCGAGTCAGAGCTGAGCGAGGGCCTTCGCGATGCGCTTCTCCGACACCGGATGTGCCGTGCCCAGCGAGTTCGCGAACAGTGAGACGCGCAGCTCTTCGAGCATCACGACGACCTCGACCCATTCGGTGGGCAGAGACACGATCAGCTGCGACCATTCGGCCTTCGCCAATGCTGGGAAGCGATTGCCGATCTTCTTGAGCACATCATTGCCGCTCCCGGTGACCCGGTCCATGAGCTGCTTGTCCCGGATCGGTGAGTCCTGCATCCCGCCGATGCGCACCACTTCGGCTCGCACCCACCGCGGCAGTTCGCGCAGCATCTGCGGAGTCATCGCCGCAATGGCGGCGGTACTCATCCGGGAGGCGCTCCACGCCTGCACATCGGCGAGGTTGGCCAGGATCGCCAACGAGGAGGCCTTCGACACGAGCTTGTCGAGCTCGGTCGCCGTCCTCAGCGCCTTCATCAGGACCGGCAGCAGTGCCGAACAGGTCAGCGGCAGCTCGGCGTCGACGTGCTTGCGCAGTCGTGCGAACTCCTCGGCGGTGGACACCCACGACGTTTCGGCCGGCCCCAACCGGTCGGCGACGAGCCCGCGGATCCCGACCCGAATCAGCCCGACGAGCAGTTCGTCGGCAGTCATCTGATGGCCGGCGAGGACGAGCTTCTCCTGAGTCGTCAGACCATCCTGCAGGTATTTCAGTGCTTCACCGGTGTGCTGTGCCAGCAGGGTGATGATCGCTTCCCGCGTGGCCAGTCGTGCCTGCGCTGCGGTGTCGAAGGCGACGAGGTCGACCGACGTCGACCGGTCTGCCAGCCCTGGAACGACGCCGGACGGGGCCTGATCGGGATCGGCCAGTTCGCCGAACGACCAGCCCGTCAACCCGGTCTTCGGGGTGAACGCGCTCTGCTTCTGTCGGGCCTTGCGCACCTGCGGTTTGGCTTTCGTCGTCAGCGCAGCGAGGTCCTCGCCGAGACCGACGGTCTTCTTCCCGTCGACGACCCGGAAGGTCAGCCGCAGGTGGGCAGGAATCCGTGACCTGTCGAAGTCATCGGCGGTGACCGTGATCGGCACGAGGTCGTTCAGCCCTCCCCCGCCGGCGCGTTCGCTCAGATACGCGGCGAGCACGTCCGGCAGACTTCCCTGATACGGGGTGAGCGCCGGCAGGATTTCGCGAGCGACGTCGGGAGCGGGAACGAAATAGCGGCGCTTGCTCTTCGGCAGGGATCGGATTAAGGCGGCGACGAGTTCTTCGCGCAGCCCGGGGACCTGCCAACTGAACTCGTCCGCGTCGACCGCGGGCACCGCCTCGGCGGGGATCTCCACTGTCACCCCGTCCTCGGTGCTGCCGGGGTCGAACGAGTAGCGCAGCTTCGCCCGGGTGCCGTCGGTCAGTTCCCATTCCATCGGGAAATCCGAGGCCACCGAGGCGGTCAATTCCTCGCTGTCGTCGCTGAGCAGCACCGAGGTGGTGAGGTCGAGCAGGTGCCCATCCCGTCGCTTCTGCTTCTTCCACCACCCCCGGAAATCCGCCGCCGAGGTGATCCCCTCCGGAATCCGCTCATCGAAGAATTCGTACAGGGCATCGTCCTGGTCGAGCACGCGACGGTTCCTCGTCCGCGAGGCCAGTTCTTCGGCCTCCTCGATGACGGCAGCATTGTGGTCGAGGAAGCCGAAGCGTTCGTGCCAGTCGCCTTCGATGAGGCCCTTGCGGATGAATGCGTCGCGTGCGGCTTCCGCGTCGATCTGTCCGTATCCGACGCGACGGTCGCTGACGAGAGTGACCCCGTAGAGGGAGATCTTCTCGTACACCATCGAGGCGCCGGCCTTCGTCGACCAGTGCGGGTCCGAATGCTGACGGGTGACCAGATCACCGCCGGCTTCGACGACCCAGTCCGGGTCGATCGCGGCCACGGTGCGTGCCCACAGGCGGGAGGTCTCGACGAGCTCGGCGGCCATGACGAAGTCGGGATTGACCTTGAAGAGTCCGGAGCCGGGGAAGATCGCGAAGCGAGTGCCGCGGACTCCCTGATAGTCCTTGTGCCGCTCCGAGCGTGAGCCGATCATCGTCAGCAGCCCGGTGAGCAGGGACCGGTGGATGGCAGAGGCGTGCGGGTCGAGTTTGGCTGCGGCCACCTGTTTCCCGGTGTCCCCTGCCGGTCCGGTCGCCCCCTGCTTCTTCGCACTGCGCTTGGCGGCACTGAGCTCGGCGAATCCGATCTTGCCGTTGGCACCGCGTCCGCCCTGAGCGTTCCCAGCGCCACGACCGGGTTGAGCCTTCTGAGCGTCACGAGCACCCTGGCCCTCACGGCCACGACCGCGTCCGCCGCCACGACCTGCTTGACCGGCTTGCCCTCGGTCGGAACCGTCGCCGGCCCCACCCGTCGCCGCGTTTCCGCTGTCCGCGCCGAGTTCGGACCCGCCGTCGTCGGTCGGCTGCCAGACGGACTTCTCGATCCTGATCCCGGCGGAGCCGAGCAGTGAGCGCAGCTGACCGACGAGGTCCTGCCATTCGCGGATGCGCACGAAATTGAGGAACTCGTCCTTGCAGCGCCGACGGAACTTCGACGACCCCATGTCCGCCTGCAGACTCTGCAGATAGTTCCACATGTTGAGGTAGGACAGGAAGTCGCTGCCCCGATGGGTGAATCGGGCGTGCTTCTCATCGGCGGCGGCTCGGACCTCGGCCGGTCGTTCCCGGGGATCCTGGATCGACAGTGCGGCGACGATGACCGTGACCTCTCCCCCACAGCCGGCTTCCGCACCGGCGATGACCATTCGAGCCAGGCGCGGATCGATCGGCAGCACGGTGAGCTTCCGACCGATCTCGGTGACGTGGATCTTCCCAGCAGAGTCGCTGGTCAGCGCCCCGAGTTCGGTGAGCATCGTGCGTCCGTCACGGACGGCTCTGGCCTCCGGCGGGGTGAGGAACGGGAAGTCGAGGATCTCCTGATCGCTCGAGGCGAATCCCAGTGATGTCATCTGCAGGATGACGCTGGCGAGGTTCGTGCGCAGAATCTCCGGATCGGTGAATTCGGGGCGCGATTCGAAGTCCTCTTCCGAGTACAGCCGGATGCAGATGCCGTCGCTGGTGCGCCCCGAACGGCCCTTGCGCTGGTTCGCGCTGGCCTGGGAGATCCGCTCGATCGGCAGACGCTGCACTCGGGTGCGGTTGGAGTAGCGGGAGATGCGGGCGGTGCCGACGTCGATGACGTATTTGATTCCGGGCACCGTCAGCGAGGTTTCGGCGACGTTGGTGGCCAGGACGATACGGGGACGCGAATGCGGTTGGAAGACCTTCTGCTGCTCCCCTGCTGAGAGCCGCGCGAACAGCGGCACGACTTCCCAGTTGCTCATTCGCGGACGTCTGCGCAGGTGGTCGGTCAGGGCGTCGGCGGTGTCACGGATCTCGCGTTCTCCGGAGAGGAAGACGAGGATGTCACCGGGGTCCTCGGCGGCGAGTTCGTCGACGGCCGAGATGATGCCATCGGTCTGCTCCTCGACTCCGGTTTCGTAGTTTCCGGACTCGCCGGGCCCGTCGACATCGTCATCGGCAGGATCATCTCCGAACGGCCGGTAGCGGACCTCGACGGGGAAGGTGCGGCCTTCGACGGAGATGATCGGAGCGTCATCGAAGTGGGCGGAGAACGATTCGGGATCGATCGTCGCCGAGGTGATGATGACCTTGAGATCGGGACGTCTGTCGAGGACTTCCTTGAGATAGCCGAGCAGGAAGTCGATATTGAGGCTGCGTTCGTGCGCCTCGTCGATGATGATGACCTCGTAGTCGCGCAGCAGTTTGTCACGCGAGAGCTCGGACAGCAGGATGCCGTCGGTCATCACCTTCACCCGGGTGGAATCGGCGACCTGCGCGGTGAACCTCACCTGGTAGCCGATCGTGCTGCCGAGCTCTTCATCGAGTTCGTCGGCGATGCGCTCGGCCACGGTTCTGGCCGCGATGCGCCGAGGCTGCGTGTGGCCGATGAGTCCGTCGACGCCGAGGCCGAGGTCGAGGCAGATCTTCGGCAGCTGGGTGGTCTTTCCCGATCCCGTCTCACCGGCGATGATGACGACCTGGTTGTCCCGGATCGCGCCCGCGATCTCGTCCTTCGCGGCGGTGACCGGCAAGTCCTCGGGGTACGTGACTGCGACCGGATGAGCCGCGCGGGCGGCTGCCAGTCGGCCCGACGTCACGATGTTCGGCGCCGGTGTTCCGACGCCGAGAGTTCCTTCGCCGGGGCGGTCGCTTCTCCTGTGTGCCTTGCTTCCCGTGCGTTCCCCGCTTCTCCTGCGGGTGCGCCTGCGAATGCCCGGAGCGATCCTGTGCGGGAGTACGCGGGGCCTGAGTCTCATCCTGCGGGGTTCGCTGCAGTCCTCGCGGAGACGATGATGCTGAGTTGTTTTCTGCCATGTGGATCCCAGTTTATCGTCTGCCCCTCCAAGTTGGTCCTTCTCACGTGGTGTCCGACCGTCGCCCGCTCTCCGGGCCAGTGCGGCACCGTGCCCTGGGCATCGAGATCGAGCTGGTCGATCGTCTCATCGGCGAAGGTCCACACTCGCCGGTACAGGCCGAGGATGTGCTCGGCAGATTCGGCAGAAGTCGCGTACCAATCGGCCTGCGGGTCGGTCGCGATCTGGTCAAGGCTCACAAGCTCCTCGGGTTGCGGCCAGGAGCGACCGAAGGTTTCGCCGAAGTATCCGACCTCCACATTGGCCATGTGCTTGACGGCTCCGAGCAGGTTGAATCCGGTGGGTGTCTGCGACAGTCGAAGGTCTCGTTCACTCAGTCCTCGAGTTTCCACAGCAGGTCGCTGCGGCCGGCCTGCAGTGAGTTCTTGAGAATGGCCTTCATCGCATCGTTGCGGGACATGGTCTCAGTCTGCCCCGGTTACGGTCGGATGACCATAGTGTGTGTGCCTTTTATCCTCCCCACAGCGGTGCCAGCGCCGAGTAGAGCTGCTGGACGCCGAGGATGATGAAGAGCAGCGCGGTGATCGCCAGGGCGATGTTCGTGTGCAGCTTGTTCGCCCATTCCTTCGGGATCTTCTTGCCGTTGAGCAGCCCGAGGAGGGTGATGGCCAGGAACGGCATGAACAGCGAACCGAGCACACCGTAGGCGAGGATGAGGCCGATCGGCTTGCCGAGGATGAACAGCAGCATCGGCGGGAACGTCAGCCACAGCACATAGAACTTGAAGTACTTGCCGCCGGTCAGGGTGTCGGGGTGTCCGCCGGGCTTCTTGCGCATATGGCCCCAGAAGTCGGCGAACATCAGGGACACTCCGTTCCAGACGCCGATGATCGAGGAGAACGAAGCCGCCCAGAAGCCGATGAGGAATCCGATGCCCACGACCTCGCCGTAGCGGGCCTTGAGAACGTCGGCGAGGTCGAGCAGTCCCTTGTCCTCGGCGGAGATGGAGACTCCGGCGGCGCGAACGACCTCGGCGCCGACGATGAGCATGGCGATGACGAAGATGCCGGTCATCACGTACGCCATCGAGTTGTCGATGCGCATCACCCGCATCCACTTCGGGGTGTGCCAGCCCTTCTCGCGCAGCCAGTAGCCGTAGGCGGCCAGGGTGATGGTGCCGCCGACTCCTCCGGCGAGCGCGAGCGTGTAGATCACTCCGCCTTCGGGGATGATCGGGATCAACCCGGTGAGCATGTCGGGGATGTTCGGTGCGGCGATGATCGCCAGCCCCACGACGGTGATGAACATGATCCCGACGAGGATGGCGGTGATCTTCTCGAACACCCCATACTTGCCGAACCACACCATGACGAATCCGGCCAGCCCCATGAGCACCGACCACACGGTGAGGCTGACCCCGGGGAACAGCGCTGCCAGCGGCAGTGCCGCCGAGCTCATCGCCGTGGCTCCGTAGACGAAGCCCCAGATGATGATGTAGGGACCGAAGTACCACGTGGTCCAGCGGCCGAGCGAACGCCAGCCTTCGAAGATCGTCTTTCCGGTCGCGAGGCTGAATCGGCCGGCCCCTTCGACGAGGACGATCTTGAGGATGACGCCGACGATCACGGCCCACAGCAGTCCATAGCCGAATTGGCTTCCGGCGACGAGGGTGGCGACCATATCGGCGGCCCCGACACCGGTGGCCGCGACGACGAGTCCGGGACCGATGACCTTCCATTTGGCGGGACCAGAGGCCTCTTCGACTCCGGATACGGCCTCGGGGTCCCCCGCCTCGCCGGGACTCACACCGTTCGGCTGCTCACTCAAGGTGTTCTTCGCTTTCATCTTCGGCCGCGCACAGACTCACCATCTGGTCGGGGATCCTCCAATGGGTTCCCCGCACATCGGCGGCGCAGCGGTCTCCGTATGTTCACAGTCATGATAGGTGACAACAGCTCCTGCATGTCACCAGTCTCATACCGTCTGCCGTTATCCTCGAAGGGTGAGTGACGACAATTCTTCACAGGACTCCCGCAGCCGCATCGCCCGCCGGGTCTTCCCCGACGGCGTCGACCCCGATCCTCGCTTCACCTTGGCCAACGAGCGGACCTTCCTGTCCTGGATCCGCACCGCTCTGGCATTCATCGGCGGCGGAATCGCCGTCGAGGCCTTCACCTCGGAGATCTTCACCACCGGCCTGCGGGCGACCCTGTCGATCGTACTCATGGTCATCGGCTTCATCCTCGCCGCCGGTGCCGCCGTCCGCTGGCATCGCATCGAATCCGCGATGCGTCGCAAGACCTCGCTGCCTCTGCCGCTCATCATTCCCATCGTCAGTCTCGCCTCGGCGCTGGGTGCCGGTCTGCTCGTTCTGGTGTTCGCCGGCCTGCTGTGATGTCGGAGCCCTCCGGGCCCGAATCCACCGGACCCCACCAACCAGACCACTCATCGCGCGGGCGGCCACGCCTGCCGCGACCCACCCAGCGCTCTCCCCGCCCGCAGCCGCATGCCGATCCGGCCCTGCAGCCGGAACGCACCGTACAGTCATGGCTGCGCACGAGCCTGACGCTGACGGTCGTCAGCCTCGTCTTCATGCGCTTCATCAACGTCTTCCAGGGGTGGTCGGTGGCGATCTTCGTCGTGTGTATGGGCATGGCCATCATCGCCATCGCCATGCAGGTCAGGCGCTACCGGCTCGGTTCGGACTCGATCCAGGCCGAACGCGGCCGCCCGACCCCGTGGGCCGTCATCTTCCTCACCGCCTCGGTGTGCCTCATCGCAGCGCTGAGCATCGCCTCGGTCATCAAGATCAGCCTGCTCTGAGCCTCCCTGCCCGCACACGGGCACAGGCTCCCTGCCCACGGGGACGCAGCTTCCTGGCCAACGCACCCGACCCGATTCCCGTTCCTCGTTATGAGACCGCCGTCCGAGCCGCTGACCTGCACACCTAAACTGGTCGGTATGAAGGATGCACGCAAAGTCTCCACCGCTCCACTCGTCGCCGTCGGCCTCATCGGCGGTTTCCTCACCGCCCGCGAGACCGGGATCCGCCCCCTCGGCGGAGTCGTCCTCGCCGCGGCCGGCGCCTACGCCGCCCGTTCCTGGTATGTGAAGAAGGGCTGGCCGGCCGCCACCGGTCTGAGCTTGGCCTATCTCGGCGGGTTCGGCGCCTCACACCCTCTGGCGAAGAAGATCGGTGCCTGGCCGGCCGTGTTCGCCGTGAGCGCGGTCAGCGCCGCAGCGTCCTACGTCGTCTCCGACATCGCCGAGGCGGACTGACACCAACCGTTCCAGATTGAATTCGACAATTCCGGACTGACACCGCCCGTCCCAGACGCAGGAAGCGAGGACCCCGAGTAGCCCATGCTGGCCGTATTCGAAGGTTTCGCCGTCATCGCCGGAGTCATTCTGGTCGGGTTCATCCTCGGCCGCTCCGGCGTTCTCGGACCCCACGGCCAGCAGGTCATCGCGAAGCTCGTCTTCTACGCCGGCACCCCGACTCTGCTCTACGTCACGGTCGCCGAGACCGACCTCGGGCTGATCTTCAACACCGCGCTCTTCGCCACCGGCGGTTCCGCACTCATCGTCGGTGCCGCCCTCTTCGTCCTCACCAAGTGGATCAGGCGGCGCAGCACCGGTGAGGCGATGTTCTCCGCTTGGGCGACCAGCTACGTCAACATCGGCAACTTGGGCATCCCGATCGCCGCGTACGTCCTCCACGACATCGGCTACGTCGCCCCGGTCCTGCTCTTCCAGCTGCTCTTCCTCGCCCCGATCGGCATGGCCGTCCTCGACTCGGCCGGCAAGAAGCAGCTCGACTCGCACTGGTATTCGGGCATTCTCGCCGTGCTCAAGAACCCCATCGTTCTCGGCGCCGCAGCCGGTGTGGCCGCCTCGGCGACGCAGTTCGAGCTGCCGCGGTTCATCTTCGAACCCATCGACATGATCGGTGCGACTGCGGTCCCCGGCGCCCTGCTGGCCTTCGGCATCTCGCTCAAGGACGGCTGGGGCATCCCCAGCAAAGGCAGCCGCGCACAGCTGAGCTACATCACCGTCGCCAAACTCATCGGCCAACCGCTCATCGCCTGGGCCATCGGCGGACCTCTGCTCGGCTATGACGGGATCGACCTGTTCGCCATCGTCGTCACCTCCGCCCTGCCGACCGCGCAGAACGTCTACATCTACTCGATGCAGTACCGACAATCCGAGGCGCTCATGCGCGACGCCGTATTCATCACCACGGTTCTGTCCGTTCCAGCCCTCGTCATCATCGCCGCCCTCCTCGGCTGACTCCGCGGTGCCGCCTCGGCGAGGGACCCGGTGAAATCGGCCGTCGTGGCGTGTCCTCCCCCGCTTGGACCACGTGGTCGCTGACAATGGGGATGTGTCCAGAGACGAGAAGAACGAGACCGAAGACCTCCTGAGCAGGCGGATGAGTTCAGGGTCTGCCAGTGCTGCCGATAAGCAGTCGCAGGCTCCTCTGGAGGCGGCAAATGATCCCTCGACCGACACCGAGGCGTTCGATCCGATCACGGATCCCATCGCCGAGGATGCCCCTAAGCATTCCGCGGACGCGAAGCCCTCGACGGGCCCGGTGAGGGTGACTCCCGCCCATTCGACGAATCCGCACTCTCAGCCGGCGACCGCGAGTACGCGTGCCGCCAAGCAGAACTCCGCGCAGAAGTCCACGGGGACGGAATCGGCTGCCGCGACGTCAGCTTCGACCGATACCGGTGCCACACGCGAAGTGCCGCAGAACGCGCGCACCGCGGTGATGAGCGAAGCCGATTGGGCTGCAGTGTCGAAGGCGGCGACGTCGACCGATGTCCGCGATCCCGAGGTGCCCGAGCGGCGCCGGTCGGTGCTCGATGTCATCGGCACGATCTGGATCATGCTCGCCACCCCGTTCGTCCTGTTGGCTCTGGCAGTGCGCTTCGTCGCCTCGGGGATCTTCCTCAAATTCGAGTACTTCCGGCCCGGATTCCCGGCCGATCAGTTCGGCTTCAGTGCCGCCGACCGTGAGCACTACGGAACCTATGTCATCGACTACCTGCACAACTTCGATTCCCGGCGCTACCTCGCCGATATCGTCATGCCCAACGGAGAGCCGATCTTCATCTCCGAAGAGCTCGGCCATATGGCTGACGTCAAGGGTCTGATCTCGCTGCTCTACCTCGTGGCTCTCGTCGGCATCATCGGATCTGTGCTGTTCGGCATCTACATGTGCCGCAAGAACGGATCGGGCATCCATGCAGGCGTGCGTCTGGGGTCGATCTTCAGCATCATCTTCATGGCCGCTGTCGCCGTTATCGCCGTCCTCGGCTGGGACAGCTTCTTCCGCGGGTTCCACAAGGTGTTCTTCGCCGATGGGACCTGGGAGTTCTACGCCGATGATTCGCTCATCCGCCTCTTCCCGCCTCAGTTCTGGGTCGATGCGGGCATCGCCGGCGGCGGACTCTTCGTGCTCCTGGCGATCATCCTCTTCCTGCTCAGCTTCACCGGTCACAAGAAGCGCCGGGCGCTGCGCAAGGCACGTAAGGACGCCGAAGCAGAGATCTGATTCGGTTTCGCCGCGGTCCGGAGCATCGGCCTCCGGCGGCACAGCAGCACGTCACTGCACAGCGGGTTCGAGTCCCGCTCCACGGTTCCGGCCGGGTGGTCTTTCCCCTTCCACCCGGCCGAATTTCTGTCCGGAATCAGTCGTCGACGGCGTCGCGGCCGCGGCGGACCAGAAGCGGGTCGGCTTCGTAGACGACCGACGGGTCTTTGTCCTCATAGTCGAACTGGTTGAGGAAGTAGCGCATCGCGTTGAGGCGGGCGCGTTTCTTGTCATTGCTCTTGATCGTGATCCACGGAGCGTGGTCGGTGTCCGTGCGGCGGAACGTCTCTTCCTTCGCCTCCGTGTAGTCGTCCCACAGGTCGAGGGACTCGAGATCCATCGGTGAGAGCTTCCACCGCCGCACCGGGTCGATCTGACGGATCGCAAACCGGGTCCGCTGCTCTCTCTGGGTCACGGAGAACCAGAACTTCGTGACGTGGACTCCGGAGTCGATGAGCATCTTCTCGAACACGGGAGCCTGTTCCATGAAGGTCTCGTATTCGCCGTCGGTGCAGAATCCCATGACTCTCTCGACGTTGCCCCGGTTGTACCAGGAGCGGTCGAACATGACGATCTCCCCGCTCGTGGGCAGGTGGGAGATGTAGCGCTGGAAGTACCACTGTCCGGCTTCGCGGTCGGAGGGTTTGTTGAGTGCGACGACGCGGGCGGCGCGCGGGTTGAGGTGTTCGGTGAAGCGTTTGATCGTTCCGCCCTTGCCAGCGGCGTCACGACCTTCGAAGACGATGACGTGTTTGGCGCCCGTGTCCTGACCCCAGTACTGGAATTTCAGCAGTTCGACCTGCAGTCTGTACTTCTCGAGTTCGTACTCTTCGCGGTCCATCTGTTCGTCGTACGGGTACCCTTCCCGCCAAGTTTCGACGGCCCGGCCCATGGGGTCGATGAGGTGCGGATCCGTGGTCTGACTGTCCTCGACGGTGTATCCTTCGAGGCGGAGTTTGTCGATGTACTCCCGCAGATTCTCTTGGAACAGATTGTTCACGAGATCCTTCCCTTTCGCTGTCGACACCGGGGTGTGCCTCGTGCACGATAATGCGCCGAGATGAATATCAGGTTATGCGATCGACGTCGCGTCGCGGGATGATTCCGACGCTCAATAGTGGCGCGATGGCGATGAGTCCGAAGGACAGCGGATAGCCGAACGCCGTCACCAGAGCACCGAATCCGGGGCCGAGCAGGGCCGACATGACGAACTGTCCCGTGTTCTGGGCTCCCAGCGCCTTGCCCGACCAGCGCGGTCCGGCGGCTTCGGCCACCGCGGCGAAGGCCAGTCCGTTGTCGGCCACGGAGACGGCTGAGGCGAGGATGAAGACGACTGCGGCGACAGCGGGGAGCTCAGTCAGCGACAGGATGGCGATGGCCACCACGAATATCACGGCGGCGACGGCGACGATGCGCATGAGGCCGACGCGGGATCCCGTGCGGTCGGAGAGCGCGCCGACGACCATGCGGCCGACCGCGCCGATGATCTGCGCGATCGCGACGATCGCTCCGGCGGCGCCCGCGCCGATCCCCTGGACGACGATGAGCCAGACGAGTCCGTAGGTGGAGAACGCGAACTGCGGGACGACGAGGAGCGCGGAGACCGCGTGGATGCGCCACAGGAAGGAATCGCTGCGGTAGGGATTGATCGCCGAGGCGGCGCTGGGCTCCCCCTCCCCCGCCGAGGCGGTGCCCGGTCCGTCCTGTTCGTGGCGTTCTGTCTCCGGTTCGGTGTCGCGGCCGGGGTCGGCCACCTCGGCGCGGGTGGGGGTCGGGTCCGGTGGGTTGCGAATGAGGGCGAAGCAGACGAGGGCGAGGACGCCGGTCACGGCGGCGACGAACCAGAGGTAGGCGGGGAATCCGCCGGCCGCGGCGATCCCCGGGATGGTCACGGCGGCCACGCTCGTGCCCAGGGGTTGGGACATCTGGCGGATGCCCATGGCCAGCCCTCGGCGGTGGCGGGGGAACCAGCCCATGACGACGCGGCCGGAGGCAGAGTTCACCGAGGCGGCTGCGGCACCGGAGGCGGCGATGACGATGACCATCCAGATCGGCGAGTCGACGACGAGGACCGCGGCGGCCGAGAACACAGTCGTCAGCCCGATTCCCAAAGTCATCGCCAGACGTTCGCCGAAACGGTCGGCGAATGCGCCCCAGGCGATGAGGGTGAGGATGAGTCCGAAGCTCGGTGCGGCAGCGACGGTGCCGGCCTGGGTGAGTGTGAACCCGAGGTCGGAGTGCATGTATGGGATGAGGAAGGCGGGTCCGGCGATCGCGATGGTCGCCGCCATCTGCGTGAGGACGCCGACGACGAGGATCACCCAGGCCTGTCTGGTGGGTCCGTTCGTCGTCATCGCTCCAGGTTAGCCGTGTGCCCGGATCGTCCGCGGGATGTCTCAGATCGCGGTGGCCGGGCTTTGCCGATAAAGTGTGTTCTGAGCATTCCCCCTATAGCCCAATCGGCAGAGGCAGTCGACTTAAAATCGATTCAGTGTGGGTTCGAGTCCCACTGGGGGGACCATTGAAATTGCTTCTGACCTGAGGCGATTCACAGCGAGGACCAGGCCGATTCCTTCACCGCCTCTGCGCTCAGGACAGGCGCAGCCACCCAGGTGCCCGGGCAGAGAACTCGTTCCGATCGAGCCTGTCTCCGACTCCGGCGGGAATCGCTCCGAGGACAGGTGCCATCGCCGACAGTGCAGCCCAATTGTCACGGTCAACCGGAGACGCCTTTTCGGGCCACGAACCGATGATGATGCCGGTGGTCGAAACCCGCCGTCTCTCAAGGGCTTCAGCGGTGAGAGCAGTGTGGTTGAGGGTCCCTAGGCGGGAGCGGACGACGATGGCGGCGCCGACCGAGTTTTCTCCCTCCGACAGTCCGGCTGCGATGTCTGCGACGGTATGCTCTCCGAAATCGACGAGGACTCCCCCGGACCCTTCGATGAGGACGTGGTCGGCTTCGGTTCGTGCGAGTGCCGTACGGATGAAGTCCACGTGCTCGGCTGCGCTCGGCAGATTCGAGACTCCGTCGGCCCTTGGGGAGTCCGGATCGGGTGGTACAGCGCCAGCTGCCTCATCATCGACCGACTTGAGCCCGTCCCATTCGGCTTTGGCGGCGGGAACCGGAGCCATCGGCAGGCGGAGGGTGGTGTTCGTGAACGTATGGATGCCGGTCAGCCGAGCCACGGCCTCCGCGTCGGATTCTGTGACGACGTCGCTGTAATCGGACTCGAGCTGCTCACGTTCAGGATCGTCGAACCTGATATGCCCCGTCTGGATCGGCTTGCACATGATCACTCGACGTCCAGCCGCATTCAGTGCCGCGGCCAACGCCGCGGTGGCGATGGTCTTGCCGACGCCGGTGTCCGTTCCGGTGACGAGCAGGAAGCGCGGGATCATGCCGCCGACTCCGCAGCGCAGATTTCGGCGATCGCCCGAATGCGCTCACAGGCGTAGGCCAGCTCCCCAGGGCTGAGTCCGGCACGAGCTGTCAGCCGCAGACGCGTGATGCCGTCGGGCACCGAAGGAGGGCGGAAACAGCCGACGAGGATCCCCTCCTCGCACAGCAGTTCGCGCGCCCGGACGCCTGATTCCGGACTCGGCATGGGAACGGACAGCACGGCACCGGCCGGGACCGGCACATCAAGTACAGCTGCCAGTTGTGAGCGGGCGGCCTTCATCGACGCCACCCGCTCAGCGGTAACGAGGTCGAGTGCGGCACGCGCCGCGGCCGCCATGGCAGGGGAAAGACCGGTGTCGAAGATGAAGGTGCGAGCCGTGTTGACCACAGCATCTCGGACGAGACCGGCTCCCAGCACAGCCCCTCCCTGGGAGCCGAGCGCTTTCGACAGCGTGGCGGTGACCACGAGGCGGTCGCGGAATTCGCTCACCGCGGCGGCCGCTCCCATTCCGACGGCGGTCTCGGCGCCGGTCACACCGATCCCGTGCGCTTCGTCGACGAGCAGCAGAGCGTCGTAACGAACGCAGAGGTCAATAAGACAAGGCAGGTCCGCGGTGTCACCGAATACGGAGTACACGGATTCGACGACGACAAGCGCCTCTGGCTGCTGACGACCAGCCAAAGCGGCTTCAACGGCCTCCAGGTCGTTGTGGGCGACGATTCTCGTCGGAGCTTTTGCCAGACGGCAGGCATCGATGAGTGACGCATGGTTGTGGGCGTCGGAGATGATGAGAGTATCAGGGCCGGCCAGAGCAGTGACGGCGGCGATATTAGCCAGATAACCGCTGGAGAAGGTCACACACGCAGGGTGCCGCAGCCGTTCGGCCAGCGCAGCTTCCAATCGGTGGTGGGCGTGTGTGGTCCCGGTGACGAGTCGCGATGCGCTGGCCGAGGTGCTGCTGCGTTCGATCTCCTCGATCGCTGCGGCACGCACCAGCGGATGCGCCGAGAGCCCGAGGTAGTCGTTCGAGGCGAGGTCGAGTCCGTCGAGCACGAGGTCACTGCGATGAAGACCGACAGCACTTCGGCGCTCGGCGGCTGCGGAAAGGCGGGAGAAGAGGGCGTTCACGATGCAACCTCGAACTCGCACCCATCCCCGTGTGCCGCGGCTGCCGCGACAATCGCCTTCGTGATGGTGTCCACCACCGCCGGAGTCGAGATATAGGGCGGCATCGTATAGATGTGCTGCCGAAACGGCCGCAGCCACACCCCGTGTTCGGAGGCTATGCGCGTGGTCAGCGCCACGTCGACCCGGCGGTCGAGTTCGACGACGCCGATGCCGCCGGTCACCCGCGCCTCGATGACATGATCCAGCCGCCTGGCAGGAGCGAGGCCCGTTTCGAGGGCCTGAGAGATCCGTCCAATGGCCGGCTCCCAGCCGCTCGTCTCGTCATCGATGAGGAGGCCGACAGACGCATTTGCCGCAGCACACGCCAGGGGATTCGCCATGAACGTGGGCCCGTGCATGAGCGCCCGGTGGGACGAAGTGGTGATGACGTCGGCAACCGTTCCACTGCACAGCAGCGCCGCCAATGTGAGATAGCCGCCGGTCAGAGCCTTGCCCAGGCACATGACGTCCGGGGTGATCCCCGCGGCTCGACAGGCGAAGTCAGAGCCCGTGCGTCCGAAGCCGGTGGCGATCTCGTCGGCGATGAGTACGGCATCGATCTCGGTGGCCAACCGCCGCAGTGACTGCAGGGCGGCGGGGTGATACGGGCGCATACCTCCGGCACCTTGGAAGAGGGGTTCGACGATGATGCCGGCGATCTCTGCCCCGTGCGCATCGACGAGGTTTTCAGCCTTGACCAACCATTCGTGCACCTCGGCAGCGGACGCCTCCGGCAACGGCGGACGAGGCAGGAACAGCTGGGTTGCGAGCAGCCCGGCGAAATCGTTGTGCATTCCCCCAACCGGGTCGCACACGCTCATCGCCCCGGTGGTGTCACCATGGTAGGCACCTTCGAGGGCAAGGAAGCGCCTGCGGTCGCGGCCGCGGGCCAGCTGGTATTGGATGGCGAGCTTGAGCGCGACTTCGACCGAGACCGAACCCGAGTCTGCGAGGAAGACATGGTCGAGTCCGTCCGGTGTGACTGCGACGAGCCGCTCGGCTAGTTCGACGGCCGGTTCGTGGGTGAGACCGCCGAACATGACGTGCGAGAACGATCCGATCTGGGTGGTCAGTGCCGCATCCATGACCGGATGCTGGTATCCGTGGACGACCGACCACCACGAGCTCATCCCGTCGAGCAGTCGATGCGTCGATCCCGAAGCATCTCGCAACTCCACATAGGGCCCATCTGCGCCGGTGACCGAGAAGTGCGCGCCGGCGTCGAGCGGACCGTAGGGGTGCCACAGCAGGCCGGAATCGCGTTCGAGCGTGCTCGTCGGCATCCGTTGTCCCGCCTCAGACATTGGGCGTGAGCTCTGTGCCCGCGCCGCGGCGCCGGATCGTCGGAATCATCACTCCGGAGTCGTCGGCTTCTTGACCAGCCGTCGGCAGAGGTTTGCCGCACGGCAGGGTGCTCGCGGTCTTTGCTGCCTCAGCGGACGTTCCGTCGCTCTTCATGTCGCCGGGCGCCACCTCGGCGAAGGCGGCCTGATGGGCTGCCCGGTGAGCCTTGAGCTCATCACGCAGTCGTTCGGCACTCTCTGCTCCGACGATCTCGAAGCCTCCGTCGACGATCATGTCGAGGTCTTCCTCGGCGGCCTGCCCCTCCGAGGTCAGATAGTCGCCGAGGAAGAGCGAATTGGCCACATGCAGCGACAGCGGCTGCAGCGTACGCAGGTGCATCTCCCGACCTCCGGCGATGCGCAGCTCGCGGTCCGGGCACAGGAATCGCACGGCGCAGAGAATCCGCAGGCAATGCTGCGGGGTCAGAGTCCAGGTTCCTTCGAGCGGTGTGCCGTCGAAGGGAATGAGGAAGTTGACCGGGATCGAATCGGAGTCAACGGCCTTGAGCGATTCGATCGCCTCGATGATCTGCTCGTCCGTCTCCCCCATTCCGACGATCAGCCCCGAGCACGGGGAGAGCCCTGCACCACGCGCCTTGTCCACGGTGTCGACACGGTCGGCGAACGTATGAGTCGTGCAGATATCGGGGTAGAGAGATTCGGCAGTGTTGAGGTTGTGGTTGTACGCGTCGACGCCGGCGTCCTTGAGTCGCTGTGCCTGACCGTCCTTGAGGAACCCGAGGCAGGCGCAGACCTCGACGTCGGGACTGGATGTCTTGATCTCCTCGACCATCCCCGAGACGCGCTCGACGTCCCGGTTCGAAGGACCGCGTCCGGACGCGACGAGGCAGACCCGCGAGGCTCCCCCTGCCAGACCGAATTCCGCCTGCCGCTTCGCCTCATCCTTCGGCAGCCATGAGTACTTGAGAATGTCGGCTTCTGAGCCCAAACGCTGCGAGCAGTATCCGCAGTCCTCCGGGCAGAGTCCCGATTTGAGGTTGACGAGGTAGTTGACCTTGACGCGATTGCCGAAATGTTCGCGGCGCAGCCGGGAGGCAGCGGCGACAAGGTCGAGGAGGTCCTCGTCGGACGACGACAGGATCGTGCGGGCATCGGAGGCGGTGGCCGGATCGCCGGCGAGCACGCGCTCGGCGAGTGTTTGATAGCTATCCATGTTGTCATTATTGAACACTGTTCAATAGAGTGCCAAATCACACTCTCCGCCCGAACAGGCAGAATGGTGTTATGACCTTCGTCCTTCTCACCGCCCGCGATCATCCCCGGTTCGTCGACGGCACCGATGATCCGAACCTCGCCGAGGCGGCCGGACCCGCCGTACTCATCGCCGTCGACAGCGCTGCCGACGACTCCAACTCCGGCCCTGACATCGGCAGCGAGGCGCCGTCGCTGAACGCATGCATCGACGCCCCCTACCGTCCTCTCGCCTACCGTGAGTCGGGAGCCGACTGGTCGGACATTGATTTCGAGGCCGCCGATCATTGGGTGCAGATGGGACCGGAGCTGCGGCGCCGCCTCGTCGAGGATCAGCTCGCGACGCTCGCTGTCGGAGAGTTCAAGGTGGCGACGAACAACGGCAGCGCCTCGATCATCACGAACAACTGGGTGTACTCGGGCTCACCGCGCACCTACCGCGCCGCGGGCCGCCTGAGAGAGCTCATCACCGTACTCGGCGAACTCACCCGCAAGGCCGATCAGCGCGCCTGAGCATCATCGATCTCGGCCTGGCGATCACGATTGTCGATCAACTCGGCGACATTGCGCTCGGCCCACCTCCGCAGCGCGGTCACGGGAGCCTGCAGCGAGCGACCGAGATCGGTGAGCGAATACTCCACCCGCGGGGGCACTTCCCCAAACGACTGCCTGGTCACCAAGCCGTCGGCGACGAGTGATCGCAGCGTCGAGGTGAGCACCTTCGGGGTGATGCCCCCGATCGCCTGTCGGATCTCGCCGAAGCGCTTCGGGCTGTCATCGAGGATCTCGATGATGAGCACCGTCCACTTGTCACCGACCCGATCGAGGATGACTCGGGTGGGGCACTCCGGATCGAAGGCATCGCCTTCCCAAGAATCTCGGATTTTCATGTCCCAATAGTATCTTTGAGGTACTCCCTTTCCAAACGATAGTGTCGAGATGTCATCACAGAAGAATCCACCTCGGCGCCGCGAACCCGACGCCGCAGCAGAAAGGGACACACCATGAAGATCGCACTCTTCGGAGCATCCGGAATGATCGGCTCCCGCGTCACCGCCGAGGCGGCCGGCCGCGGCCTCGACATCACCGGCATCACCCGCTCGGGCAGCGACGTGCCCGGTGCCGCCCGCAGCATCAAGGGCGATATGGCCGATGCCGAGTTCGACGCCCGCATCGTCGCCGAACACGACATCATCGTCTCCACCACCGGTCCCAGCCGCACCGGCGGGGACCACCAGGAGTGGCTCGACGCCCTGAAGACCTTGGCCGAGAACAGCGGCAACACCCGCATCTTCGTCGTTGGCGGCGCCGGTTCCCTGTGGGTCGGTGACACCATGCTCAAGGACACCGAGGGCTTCCCCGCGATCTACAAGGCCGAATCGGAGACCGGCACCCGTGCGCTCGAGCTGCTGCGGACAGGCAACTGGTCGCCCTGGACGCTCATCTCCCCCGCACCGGAGATCGCCCCCGGGGAGCGCACGGGTTCATACAAGACCGAGCTGGAGGTCCCGGCCGGTGACGCAATCTCGGCCGAGGACTTCGCGGTCGCCATGGTCGATGAGATCGTTGAACCGAAGCACATCGATGTCCGGTTCACCGTCGCGAACTGACCGAACTGACGGTCGATGACCATGCGTGGCGGCTCCCGACGCCCAGAGGAGAGCCAGCCACTCGCGGTCATGCGAACATGACAGCGCCGGGGATGCACAATGCATCCCCGGCGCTGTCGTCTCATCAGGGCTTGTCGCCGGATGGCACCGGCTGCCTCGAGTCAGGCCTTGGCAGGCTCCTTCTTGGGAGCCGGCTTCGAGTTCGCGGCTTCGACGAAGTTCTTGCGCGGAACATCGAGATCGGCCAGCGGCATGGCATCGCGGCCGAGGACGGCGCTGACGAACCAGTTGCCGAAGACCCTGACCTTGCGGTCCATGGTCGGGATCGCGTAGCCGTGGTAGGCACGGTGCATGAGCCAGGCGAGGAGTCCGCGGGCTTCGAAGTCACCCATCTGCGAAACGCCCTTGTACAGACCCAGACCGGCAACCGTACCGATGGTCTTGTGGAAGTACTGCTTGAACTCGGTCTCTCCGCGCAGAGCGGCGAGCACGTTGGCGGCCAGCACAGGAGCCTGACGCACAGCGTGCTGAGCGTTGGGAACGCAGAAACCGGCCACTCCGCCGCCGGACAGGTCGGGCACAGCGGCGTTGTCGCCAGCGGCCCAAGCGCCCTCGACGACTCCGTCATCGCCCTCGACCCGCAGGTCGGCGCGCACGGTGACGTTGCCGCGCTCGTTGATCGGCAGGTCGGAGTCGATGAGCATCGGGTTGGCCTTGACGCCGGCGGACCACACGATCGTGTCAGCGTCGAACTCTTCGCCGTTAGAGAGCTTGACGTGCTTGTCGGTGCAGTCCTGGAGGAACGTCTCGAGGTAGACGTCGATTCCGCGTTCGCGCATGTGCTCAACGACCCAGCGGGCCTGAGCCTCGCCGACCTCGGGCATGACGCGGCCGAGGGCCTCGACGAGGACGAAGCGCACATCGGCTTCGGTCAGTGTCTCGTACTGGGCGATGGCCGAGCGGACCATGTCCTCGAGTTCGGTGAGCAGCTCGATGCCGGCGAATCCGCCGCCGACGAACACGAAGGTCAGGGCCTTGCGACGCTCTTCGTCGTCTTCCATCAGTGCGGCATCGGCCAGGCGGGAGAGAAGGTGGTCGCGCAGGGCGACGGCCTCTTCGATGCGCTTGAGCGCGATCGCGTTCTCCTTCAGGCCCGGGATCGGCAGCGCACGCGCGACCGAGCCGGAGGCGAGCACGATGTGGTCGTAGTCGAGCTCGAACGCTTCATCGTTCTCAGGTTCGATGGTGGCGAACTTCTCGGCGTGGTTGATCGAGGTGACCTTCGCGGTGATGACTTCGGCGCCCGGCAGGTTACGGCGCAACGGCACCACAGCGTGACGGGGCTCGATCGAACCGGCTGCCACCTCGGGGAGGAACGGCAGGTAGGTCATGTACGGGTTGGGGTCGACCACGGTGACGGTGGCTTCACCCCGGCCGAGGTTCTTCAGCAGATTCTGGGCGGTGAGCAGGCCGACCGAGCCGCCACCGACGACGAGGATTCGTGGACGCAGTTTTGAGTTTCTGATGAGTGCCATATCCCCATGCTAGACCCTTGTGAAAACTTTCACTAATTGTTTGTCGCACGGATTCGAACGCCCCAGATCAGAGCAGTTTCTGCGCCCGGTCTCAGCGGCGACGGCGGGCGAAGGAGACGATCGAGACGATCATGAGGACCAGGGCGATCAGGGCTCCGGCGCCGAGAACGGCGAAGCCGAGAGTCGGCGTCGACTGTGTGGCGACGATATCGGTCGGTGCGAGAGCCTTCGGGCTCTCGGTCTCATCAGGTGCGGCGGGTTCGGTCTCTTCTGCCTCAGCATCCCCGCGACGATGCATCTTCACCCAATCCGCCAGTTCATCATCGGCGGAGGACACGTCCTTGGGCACTTTCGCCTTGACGGCGGCTCGTGGGTCGACGCGACCCCAGCCGACGATCGGGTCGGGCTTGTCCTTCTTGCTCACTCCCTTGTGTCCGTCCACCGGCTTGGCGCTCGACTGCAGCTTGGCTCGGACCTCGTCGGCGCTGAGATCCGGGTTCTCGGAGCGGATGAGGGCCGCCACACCGGAGACGACAGGTGAGGCGAAGGAGCATCCCTGACCTTCGGCGTAGCCGCCGCTGTAGTACGGGATGGGAATGTCTTTGGCCGGGCCCATGAGGTCGACGGCGGTGCCGGGCGCGGTGGAGTCCTCGAGAACCTTGCCGTTCTTGTCGAGTCCGCCCACCCCGATGACGCCAGGCACGGTCGACGGCGACCACGCCTGGGTCGCGCCCTGCGAGGCGTTGCCGACGCAGGCGACGATGAGCACGTCCTTCTTGTAGGCGTAGGCGAAGGACTCGTCCCAGCTCTCCGGCCAGCCCGGATCGTCCCAGCCCAGAGACATGTTGATGACCTTCGCGCCGGAGTCGACGGCCCACCGGATGGCCTCATCGGCCTGTTCGCGGGTCGATCCGGATTCCTTCGGGCGGTCGGGTCCGAGCCACATCGATGCCGACAGGATCTCTGCGTCCGGGGCGACTCCGGTCGGTCCGGCGCCGACTCCTCGCCCGGCGATGACACCGGCCACGGCGGTGCCATGGTGAATCGTGGTCTTCCCGCCGATCGGGGTCTTGCCGTCCTTGCCCAATCCGCTGAAATCCTTGGATTTCTTCACCACGCCATCGAGGTTTTCGTGGTCGGTGTTGACGCCGGAGTCGATGACAGCGACCTTGACGCCCTTGCCCGTGGATTTCTTCCAGACCTTGTCGATTCCGTAGTCCTTGATGAACCACTGGCCCGGCCCGGCCTTCGGTGCGGCCACGACCGGCTGGGTGGTGCCGACGACGAGGCCGAGGACGACGGCCGTGACGGCGAGGAGTCGAGCGGCGGCTCTCACGAGCTCGTCAGCGCGAGGTCGAGTGCGGTCCCGTCGAGGATGTCGGTTTCGGAGATCCGAATATCGAGTGATCCTCCGGCGGCTGTCACTGCCTGGTCGAAGCGAGCGACGATCCGGGCGAAGAGCAGCGATCCCGCGCCGATGACATCGACGCGTCCGGGATGCATATACGGCAGGTCCGTGCGTTCCTGACGGTGCATGGCCAGGAGTTTGCGGGATTCTTCTGCCACGTCCGCGACGCTGATGTGGGCGCCGTGGATGCGCTCACGCTGGTAGCTCTCGAGTCCGAGGATGCCTGCGGTGATGGTGGTGACGGTGCCGGCGACGCCGATGAAGGTGCGCGGGGCGGAGAAGTCGACGATCTGCGCGGCCTGGTCGAGCTGCCTGTCGATATCGGCAAGCGCTGCCTGGATCTGGTCCTCGGAAGGAGTCTCGACTGGCATATGGCGCTCGGTCAGACGCACCGAGCCGATGTCCATGCTCACTGCCGCTTGGACATCCTCGTGGCCGAGGACGAGTTCGGTGGATCCGCCGCCGAGGTCCATGACGACATACGGTCCGTCAGCCTCCTTGAGGCCGGCAGTGGCGCCGAGGAAGGACAGACGGGCCTCTTCCTCTCCTGCGATGACGTCGGGAACAACGCCCAAGATCGAGAAAATCCCGGCGAAGAACTCATCACGGTTCTTCACGTCGCGGCTGGCCGAGGTCGCGACGAATCTCAGCTTCTCCGGCTGGTACTCGGCGGCCACCTCGGCGAATTCCTTTGCCACGGCGAAGGTGCGCTCAAGCGCTTCGGGAGCGAACTCGCCGGTGGCGTCGACACCTTGGCCGAGGCGGACGACCCGGGTTTCGCGGCGCAGGTCCGTGAGGGTGCCGTCGGCGGCGACATCGGCGATGAGCAGGCGCAGGGAGTTCGTCCCGCAGTCGAAGGCAGCAACACGCATGGCAGGTCCTAGTCGGTCGGTTCGGTGGTGGCAGCGGCTTCGGCGAGGGGCGGCACATCGGTCATGAACGACAGTGCACGGTCACCGATCGGGTTGACGCCGAGCCCGGAGGACAGCGAATGGCCGACGAGGGCGTGGAGGCATTTGACCCGATTCGGCATTCCGCCGGCGGAGTAGTCCTTGATCTCTTCGACTTCCGCCAGGCCGGCTGCGGAGCCGATCTCTGAGCGGACGTCGAGGTAGGCCCGGTGTGCGGCGGCGTAGGCGGCGGCGAGTTCTTCGTCTTCACCGATCTCGGCGGTCCATTCGGCCATGATTCCCGATGCTTCCAGCCGTGAGCATTCGGCCACATAGGCGGGGTGGGTGAGGTAGAAGGTCGTCGGGAACGGTGTGCCGTCCTCGAGGCGCGGAGCCGTGGCGACGACGAGGGGTTCACCGGAAGTGCTGCGGGCGGCGATGCCGACGACGCCTCGGGGAATGCGTCCGAGTTGGTCTTGGAGGACAGCGAAATCCGCCTCGGTGCACTCTGTGATCATCAGCTCTTCTCCACGGTGTTGCCTGTCTCCTGAATGGACTCCAGCAACTCAAGGTACCAGGCCTGCTTGCGAACCGGCTGTTCGGGCTCGGACTCCTCGTCCACGGCTTCCTGATTCGTGACGATGACCGCGTTCTTGCCCTTCTCCACGTAGTACTGGTCTTCGCGTGCCTTGCGCTTGATGTAGTCGGGGTCCCGGAGGTTCTCGTTCTTCTCCTCGAGGCTCTTGACCTCGGCCTTCGTCGTCTCGATCTCGTCGTTGAGGGCCGCGATCTGCTGGGCCTGTTTGAGTGCGGAGTTCAGGGGCGAGAGGAAGGCGAGGAGGACGATGGCGATGACGAGGAGGAAGATGCCGGTGCGCATCGACATGCGGCGGCCCCTCGCCTCGGCGTCCATGTCGGCATCGGATTCGATGACCGGTTTCGGGCGTCGACGAGGAGTGGCTTTGCCAGGAGCCGATTTCGGGGCGCTTCTTCTGGGCTTGCTCGGAACCATGCTTCTTTCCTCTGCGACTGGGGATCGGGGAAGAGTGTCGCAACATCTCCAAGTGTGCCGTGTCCGCATTCTCTGCGCGAGGATTTCGGGCTCGTGGCGTGTTCGATTCTCACGTATCCTCCATCACGTTGCCTCGCGCTCCCTCCTCGCCCGCCCGCGCCCCTCCGCCCCTCAGCCCTGCTGCCTGCCCCTCCTCCGGACGCCTCCCTGTCCTGAACTATCGCAGCCCCGCGCGCCGCCTCGGTCCCTCCTACGCGGGCACCCCTCACCTCCGCCGCCAAACCCTCTCGGCAGTCGCTTCTCCTACACCTGCGGAGGCACCCCTCACCCACAGCAGTAAACCGCCCCGCACCTGCGGTGCGTTTTGCGTCTCCGGGTGGCTGATGCCGGCAAATTGCCACCTGCGACCAGCTGAACCGACCCGAACCTCCCGCTCGAAATACTCTCTTTCCACAGAGTTATACACAATCACACAGGCGTTTATTGCGGTTCATTGCGGTTTGTAGCATTTTGGGTTCATGTACAAACTCTTGAGCACCGAAGAAATCGTCCGTCTCGGCTTCAATCACAGCGACATCAGACGCGCCCGCGGATGCTGTCTGCGACGACTGTCACGCGGCACATATCTCGTCAGTCGTGTCTGCGATCTGGACTTCCATCGTCCTCTGTGGGCGAGCATCGACGAGCAGATCCACCAAGCCTTCATCGAACACGGAGACAATCGCGACGAGATCAACAATCTCAACGCCTCGGTGATGGCTCATTTCGCCCAACGGTCCGATCGGAGAACCGACGACTCGAAGCCGAACCCACCGGCGGAGGTCTTCTCGCACATCTCCGCTGCGCTCATCCACAATCTGCCGATCTCCCACCCAGTGACGCACCAGGTCGAGGTCGTGCGACCAGGAATCAATCGAAAGTTCAAAACCATCCACGTCCGCGGCAATGTCATCCCCAAGGAACATCGCACAACGATCGATGGAGCCGAGGTCACTACGCTCGAACGCACACTCATCGACGTCGCCCGCAGCTACAACCTCGACGTCTCCGTGCCCATGATCGATGATGCGCTGCACCGGAAACTCACGACCAAAGAGTACATCCTCGCGACACTCGATAGATGCTTGGAGAGGCGCAACGTCAAGAAAACCCGACTGGCCATCGACCTCGCTGATTCGCTTAGAGAATCCCCCGCCGAGGCGGTCGCCGCAGTGCGATTCTACGAACATGGAATCACCGGCTTGGAACCACAGGTCACATTCCGCGCCGACAGTCTGAACCGCGACATACGGGTCGACTTCTGTCACCGGCGGGCGCGGCTCATCGTCGAAATCGACGGGATCGGCAAGCTCTATCTCGGCTCTGGTGTTCCTCGGCAAGAGCTCGAAGAGGAACGTCGTCGAGAGCAGTGGCTGCGCGATCGTGGCTGGCGTGTGATCCGAATCAGCTGGAAGGAACTCTTCGAGGAAGCGAAGTTCGAAGAGATCCTCCGAGCCATTCGCTGTTCACAGCGGGCTCATGCCTGATCCTGCAATAAGCATCCCGCACTGTCAGCCGCACCCCACTCCCCTTAGCTCGAGTTCAGCGGCACCAGCCGTGCGATAGACGCGAGGTCATCCCGATCGGCAAGTGGCAGTTCCTACAGTTGCTCGACCATCCATCACTCGCAGCAGCTCGTCAGAGTGCTGCACCGGTGTCAATTGCGAGAAACGCGCGGGTCAGCGGCCAAGAGGCTGATTTGCGACTACTGGTGACAAGTGGAGGCGCGGACGAACGGTGCCGGCACCAGCGAATCGTCGCGGTGGCGCGACAAGCGCCCGCCTGGCGATGGCAGCGAATCGTCGCGGTGGCGCGACAAGCGGCAGCACGCCGAGGTGATAAACGCTGAGGCGGGGCCGGGCGATCGATGTGATCGTCCGGCCCCGCCTCGGGTAGTTCAGTGCCTAGCGCCTCGCCTCAGCCTTCGAAGCGCGGGAAGGCGCCGCGGCCGGCGTAGCGTGCGGCGTCGCCGAGCTGCTCTTCGATGCGCAGCAGCTGGTTGTACTTCGCGACGCGCTCCGATCGTGCCGGCGCACCGGCCTTGATCTGACCGGCGTTGGTCGCCACGGCCAGGTCGGCGATGGTCGTGTCCTCGGTTTCGCCGGAACGGTGCGAGATCATCGTCGTGTAGCCGTTCGTCTGTGCCAGAGACACCGCGTCGAGGGTCTCGGTCAGGGTGCCGATCTGGTTGACCTTGACCAGCAGCGAGTTCGCCGTGGCGTTGTCGATTCCGCGCTGCAGACGCTCGGGGTTGGTCACGAACAGGTCGTCGCCGACGAGCTGGACCTTCGAACCGATCGTCTCGGTCAGAGTCGCCCAGCCGTCCCAGTCGTTCTCGTCGAGGGGGTCCTCGATCGACACGAGCGGGTACTTCGCCAGCAGCTCTTCGTAGTAGGCGGCCATCTCTTCGGCGGTCTTCTTGCCGCCTTCGAACTCGTAGACTCCGTCGGAGTAGAACTCCGAGGACGCCACGTCGAGGGCCACGGCGATGTCCCGTCCGGGACGGTGGCCGGCGATGTCGATGGCCTCGATGATGAGGTCGAGTGCCGCGGCGTTCGAGTCGAGGTTCGGGGCGAATCCGCCCTCATCGCCGAGTCCGGTCGAGAGTCCGCGTTCCTTGAGCACTCCCTTGAGCGCGTGGTAGACCTCGACGCTCCACTGCAGAGCTTCGTGGAAGCTGGCGGCACCGATCGGGGCGATCATGAATTCCTGGATGTCGACGTTCGAGTCGGCATGGGATCCGCCGTTGAGGATGTTCATCATCGGCACGGGCATGACGTGCGCGTTCGGTCCGCCGAGGTAGCGGTAGAGGGGCAGATCAGCCGAGACAGCTGCGGCGCGGGCCACGGCCAGCGAGGTGCCGAGCATCGCGTTCGCACCGATGCGGGACTTGTTGTCGGTGCCGTCGAGTTCGATGAGCGCCTGGTCGACGAGACGCTGATCGTCGCTTTCGAGTCCGACGATGACTTCGTGGATTTCGTCGACGACGGCGTCGACGGCCTGGGTGACGCCCTTGCCCAGGTAGCGCTCCGGATCTCCGTCGCGCAGCTCCACGGCTTCGAACTCACCGGTGGAGGCGCCGGAGGGAACGCCGGCACGACCGACGGACTCATCGGCCAACAGCACTTCCACCTCGACGGTGGGATTTCCCCGGGAATCCAGGATTTCACGGGCGTTTGCGGCAACGATCTCGGCCACTGAGTACTCCTTAGCGTTTGGTTTCACATGGGGAACATGTGCCTGCAGGACAGCTTAATGCACCATGCGGGCTGGCTCACCCTCGGTCCGAGGCGGATTCGAGCAGGCATTGCCGCAGTCGCGCGGGCGTCGCCGGGTCCATCCCGTGGGCGAGCAGGTAGGCCTCGACTCCCCCGGGTGCTCCTTCGTCCTTCGCCGAGGCGGCCCAGTGCTCGGCATCGATCCGATCGAGGATCTCGTTGATGAGTTCGGGTGGGGCGGCGGTGGCGGTCTGAGCGAGGTTGCCGGAGATCCCGGCATCGGAGAAGTTCCGGGTGATCGCCTCGAGGAATCCCCCGGACAGGTGGGTGGAGGTGATCGCGTATTCGTCGACGATCTCCTGCCGTCCCACGCCGAGGAGGTCGAGCAGGAACGCTCCGATCACACCGGTGCGATCCTTCCCGGCAGAGCAGTGGAAGACGACGCCGTCGGTGCAGTGTTCGGCGATCAGATCGACGGCGGCGGCCAGTCGGTGGCCGAAGTGCGTGATCATGAGGTCGTAGATGCGGCTGAGGCTCCGGTCGGTAAGGTCCATTCCGGTCGCCTCGGCGGCGGCCTTCATCTCTTCTCTGCTCATCGGTCGGCTGGGGAAGAAATGGTCGTCGAAGACGGGCAGCTCGATATGACGGACGTCGAGGCCGTCGAGCGCATCGGGCAGCTTCGCCCGTTCGCCGATATCGCGCAGATCGATGACGGTGCCGATGCCGAGTCCGCCGATGTCGGCACGTGCTCGATCGCTCAGCTGCGCCAACCCGTCGGCGCGGAACACCTTTCCGGATCGCACTCGGTGGTCCCCCGCCTCGGTGGCGGGTCCTCCGAGGTCACGGAAGTTGAAGGTGCCTTCGATCTCGAGCCTGTCCAGACTCATCGGGTTCTGTCCTCTCCTGGCGCTGCAGCTTTCTCTTCTGCCTTGATCCGGCGGTATTCGCGTTCGACGTCCTCCAACGACGCTATCTCATCCCCTGAATCGTCGGTGAAAGCCAGGGGGTGCCGGCGGATGAGTTTGGCCTCGAGTCCGTCGATGATGGAGCCGAGACTGTGGCCGTAGGCGTGCCCGCTGCTCTCGTCGAGCAGGGCGGAGTGGAAGAGCACTTGGTAGAACACGTCGCCGAGCTCTTCGACGACGGCCGCCCGGTTCTCGGCAGTGGGCGCTGACGTGAAGTCCTCGAGCGCGACGATGAGTTCGTCGGTCTCTTCCGTGGCGTACTTCTCCAGGCTCTGGTGATCCTGTCGGCTCGACCACGGGCAGCGTCGCCGCAGCGTCGCCATGGCTTCGATCACCGGCTGCAGCTGCGGTTCGGCCCGGTCCGCTCCCGAATCAACGGTGTCCGCTCTTGGCTCGACCGCGCTCTGCTCGTCACGTTCACCCACGAATTTTCCTCCTGCCGGCACGAAAAGCCCCCACCACAGCAGCGGTGAGGGCCGAGTCGTCGGTCACTTCGAGAATTTGTCCCTGACCGATGAGCCGAGGTCCTTGACGGACTCGCCGACGTCCTTGGTCTTGGCCTTGAGCTGGTCGGTGGCGCCTTCGGCCTTGAGCTGATCGTCACCGGTCACATCGCCGATGGTCTCCTTGGCACGACCGCCGAGTTCTTCGGCATTGTTCTCGAACTTGTCGTCAACACCCATGGTGAATCTCCTTAGCAGACGGCTGAGTGAAATGCACTTGCTGCGGATGTCTCCGCGCTTCGCACTCTACGCCACCGCCTTGGTCCGTGGTCCGGTCAGCGCTGAACAGTCGAAGAGTTCTCAACCGTCCTTCGCAGCACCGGCTTCCTTGGTCCCTGTCGCTTCGGACTCGATGACGGGCAGGATGGCGTCAAGGAACTGATGTGCCCACCGCAGGATATCCGAATCGGTCATCTCCTTGGAGTCGAATCCGCTGCCCGCCATCGGTTTGGGCACGAGGACCGAGCGCAGCGCCGGTTTGAGCAGCGACTTCGGGTACAGGCGTTTGAGCCTGACCACCTGGGAGTCGGAGAGTTCGACGGGTCCGAAGCGGATGAAGTTGCCCTGCATGACGATGTCGTTGACGCCGGATGCTCGGGCGCGGATGCGCAGCCTGGCGACGTCGGCGAGGACGCCGACGGGTTCCGGATAGGGGCCGTAGCGGTCGGTGAGTTCGTCGAGGACTTCCCGCAGCTGTGCTTCGTCGGTTGCCGCGGCGAGCTTCCGGTAGGCCTCGAGGCGCAGCCGTTCGTGGTCGACGTAGTCGGCCGGCAGGTGGGCGTCGACGGGCAGTTCGATGCGCATGTCCGCCTCGGGCTCGGTCTCCTCACCGCGGAACTTCGCCACGGCCTCACCGACGAGTCGGACGTAGAGGTCGAAGCCGACGCCTTCGATATGCCCCGACTGCTGGCCGCCGAGCAGGTTGCCGGCTCCGCGGATCTCGAGGTCCTTCATCGCCACCTGCATTCCGGCGCCCAGTTCGGTGTGCGCGGCCAGGGTCGTCAGCCGGTCGTGGGCGGTCTCGGTCAGCTGAGTGTCCGGCGGGTAGAGGAAGTAGGCGTAGGCGCGTTCGCGTCCGCGTCCCACTCGACCGCGCAGCTGGTGGAGCTGAGAGAGTCCGTAGCGGTCGGCGTTGTCGATGATGAGGGTGTTCGCATTGGCGATGTCGATTCCGGTTTCGACGATCGTCGTGCACACGAGCACGTCGTACTTCTTCTCCCAGAAGTCGACGATGACCTGTTCGAGTCGGGTCTCGTTCATCTTGCCGTGGGCGATGGCGATCCGCGCTTCGGGCACCATTTCGGCGATATGGCCGGCGACGGCTTCGATATCGCGAACCCGGTTGTGGATGTAGAAGACCTGGCCTTCGCGCATGAGCTCGCGTCGGATCGCGGCCTTGATCTGCTTGTCCTCGCGTTTGCCGACATAGGTCAGCACCGGGTGCCGCTCTTCCGGCGGTGTGGCCAGGGTCGACATCTCGCGGATGCCGGTCACGGCCATCTCCAGGGTGCGCGGGATCGGGGTCGCTGACATGGCGAGGACGTCGACGTTCGTCCGCAGCGCCTTGAGCGTCTCCTTGTGTTCGACTCCGAAGCGCTGCTCCTCGTCGATGATGACGAGTCCGAGTTCCTTGAAACGCACTTCGCCGCTGAGCAGTCGGTGCGTGCCGATGACGAGGTCGAGCTTGCCGTCGGCCAGATCCTCCTTGACCTTCTCCGATTCCTGTTTGGTCTGGAACCGGGAGAGGGCGCCGATGGTGACGGGGAATCCCGAGTAGCGTTCGGCGAAGGTCTCATAGTGCTGTTGGACGAGCAGTGTGGTCGGCACCAGCACGGCGACCTGTTTGCCTTCCTGGATCGCCTTGAACGCGGCGCGGACCGCGATCTCCGTCTTCCCGTAACCCACATCGCCGCAGATCAGACGGTCCATCGGCACGGTCTTCTCCATGTCGGATTTGACCTCGTCGATGGTGGTCAGCTGATCGGCGGTCTCGACATAGTGGAAGGCGTCCTCGAGTTCGCGCTGCCAGGGGGTGTCCGGACCGAAGGCATGGCCGACCGTGGCCTGGCGGGCGGAGTACAGGCGGATGAGTTCCCCGGCGATCTCCTTGACGGCTTTGCGGGCTTTCGCCTTCGTCGTCTGCCAGTCGGCGCCGCCCATCTTGTTGAGGTTCGGGCTCTCCCCGCCTACATAGCGGGTGACCTGGTCGAGCGCATCGCTGGGGACGTAGAGGCGGTCGCCGGGCTGTCCGCGTTTGGCGGGCGCGTATTCGATGATGAGGTATTCGCGGGTGTGCTTGTTCGCACCCCTGCCCGTGGTCCGCTGCGTCATCTCGACGAATCGTCCGACACCGTGCTGGTCGTGGACGACGTAGTCGCCGGGTGCCAGGTTGAGCGGGTCGACCTGGTTGCGTCGACGGCGGGTGGGCAGCTTGCGCATATCCCGCGTCGAGGTGGCCGCCGCTCGACCGAGCACATCGGCCTCGGTGAGCACGGCGAGTTTGAGATCGTCGAAGACGAATCCGCCGAAGGACGCGGCCGTCGTCACGGTCACCAGGGCTTCGGGCAGATCGGTGGGGTCATCGACGAAGGAGGCGGGCACTCCGGCTTCGGAGAACACCTCGACCATGCGTCGGCCCGGCCCCTGGCCTTCCGTGAGGACCAGGATGCGCCACTTGTCGTGGATGAGCCCCTTGACGTCGGCGAGGATCGCTTCGACATCGCCGGCATAGCCCTTCGGGATGCGAGCGGGAACGGAGAAGATGTTCTCCTCGGGGCCCGCGAGCTCCTCGTCGGCGGCGAATCCGCCGATCTCCCACCAGGCCAGGCCGATGAGGCGAGCGCCCTCCTCCATCTCAGCGACGGTGCGGAAGCTCGCAGCCGACAGGTCGATCGGGGCCTCTCCCCCACCGGCGGCACCGGTCCAGGCGGCTTCGAGGAATTCGTTCGTCGTCTCCACGAGGTCCACGGCGCGGGCCTCGACGCGTTCGGGTTCGGTGATGATGATCTTCGACTCGGGCGGCAGCAGAGCGATGATCGGCTCCATCCCGTCGGCGAGGACGGCGGTGAGCGATTCCATGCCCTCGACGGCGACTCCGCCGGCGATCTTGTCGAGCATATCGGCGGCGCTGGGCACATCCTCGGCGAGTTCGGCCGCCCGCTTCCGCACGGAATCGGTCAGGAGCAGCTCCCGGCACGGCGGTGCCGACAGGTGCAGGGGTACGTCGCCGTCGTCGGCGGGGATGGAGCGCTGGTCGCTGACGGAGAATTCGCGGATCTCGTCGACTTCATCGCCGAAGAACTCCACACGCAGCGCCCGCTCGGACGTCGCCGGGAAGATATCGACGATGCCGCCGCGCACAGCGAATTCGCCGCGTCTGGAGACCATGTCGACGCGGGAGTACGCGAGTTCGGTGAGCCGTTCGGCGAGGTCATCGATCTCGTATTCGTCGCCGACGGCGAGCTCGACCGGTTCGATGTCGCCGAGGCCCTTGGCCAGGGGCTGGAGGAACGCGCGCACGGGCGCGATGATGAAAGTCAGCTCCCGACCGGAGGTGGGGTGGGCCAGACGGCGCAGCACCTCGAGGCGCTGGCCGACAGTGTCCGAACGCGGCGACAGCTTCTCATGCGGCAGGGTCTCCCAGCTGGGGAAGATCGCGATCGACGCCGATGGCACCCAATCGGCCAGTGCCTGAGCGAGGTCCTCGGCCTCACGCGTCGTGGCGGTGACGATGAGCTGCGGCGCCGAGGCGGCCCCATCGGTGGTGACGGTTCGGCGCAGGATCGACGGCCACAGCCCCTTGATCGCATCGATCGTGCCGCCGACGGTGTTCGCGTCGTTGAAGGCCGCGACGAGTTCGGTGATGGTGGGATTCCGGCGAGTGAGATCAAGTCCGTTGAGCACCCGAACAGTCTAGGCCACACAGCTGACACGACCCATTCGTGCCCTGTTCGCATCGGCCGAGGGGCGCAGGATAGAAAAACATGTGAGGATGAGCATATGGCCATGAAGAGAACAGTCCTTGCAGGATTGGCCGCAGCGGCGCTCCTGCTCACAGGGTGCACGGCCGATGCCGATGACGACATCGCCGTCGCCGAACGGTGGGACTTCCATTCCCGCCCCGAACTCGCCCCGCCGAAGGTCGATATCGACTCCGGGCCCTTCCCCGACGACAACGGAGACCTGCAGACGTTCCTCGCACCGAAGGGCCAGACGGCAGCCGACGACAAGTCCTGGGTCGGCGGCCTCATCCTCGACGCCGCCGGTGACCCGGTGTGGATCCGCGATGATGGCGAGCAGATGTGGGACCTGCGCGTCCAGGAGTACCAGGGACAGCCGGTGCTCACGTGGTGGGAGGGTCTGGCCGAAACGCCGCACACCGCCGGTGAGGTCGTCGTCCTCGATGATTCGTATCAGGAGATCGCCCGTGTCGGCATGGGCGGAGAGCTGCCCAAGGACACCTCCGACCTCCACGAGACGACGATCACCGCCGATGACACCATGTTCCTCATCTCCTACGTGAAGACGCAGACGGATCTGACTTCAGTCGGCGGAGCCGAGGACGGCTGGGCCTGGGAGGGCATCGTCCAGGAGGTCGATATCGACACCGGCGATCCGCTGTTCGAATGGCGCTCCCTCGATGCGGTCCCCGTCGACCAGACCGAGACGGAACTCAAGGACGGTGAGGGCACGAAGGACGAGCCCTTCGACTACATCCACCTCAACTCCGTGGCCGAGGACGATGACGGCAGGGCTCTCCTCGTCTCTGCGCGCAATACCCATGCGGTGTACCAGCTCGACCGGAAGAGCGCCGACCTCAACTGGGTCCTGGGCGGCAAGGCCTCGGACTTCGAGATGGGCGACGGCGCACAGTTCGCTTGGCAGCACGATGCCCAACGCCGATCCGATGGAACGCTGACCCTGTTCGACAACCACGCCGCACCCCGCCTCGGTGACACCCGTGGTCTGCGCCTCGACGTCGATGAGAAGAAGAAGCGTGCCGAGGTGGTCACGGAGTATCCCGCCCCCGACGACCGTTCGTCGGCAGTCAGGGGAACTTCCAGGAGCTGCCCAACGGCAATGTCGTCCTCGGCTGGGGTTCGGAGCCCTATGTCTCGGAATTCTCCAAGGACGGAAAGCTGCTGGCCGACCTCACCTTCACCGGCGGATCGAACTACCGGGCCTACCGTTTCGACTGGCATGCCCAGCCGACCGCTCCGCCGACCGCGACGAAGTCTCAGCCGCAGGCGGACATCACACGCGTGCATATGAGTTGGAACGGCGCCACCGAGGTAGCTTCTTGGAGGGTGCTCAGCGGAGACGACGAGGAGCATCTGGTCGAGAACTCCGAGGTCGAGCGCACCGGCTTCGAGACGGCGGCGGACATCACCCCGAACGGTTCGACGATCGTCGTGGAAGCTCTCGACGCGGACGGCGAATCGCTCGGATCGACCACAGCCGCCCCGCAGAACAGATAGGTCGGGACAGGTCGCGTCCGGCCGAGAAGATTTCGAGGCGATAACGGGCCTAACGGAACGATCACGATTGCTCGCAGGGCCCGGATGTTCGGGGTTCTCCAATCTTCATCGCCCACAATTGAGGCATGAGCTCCGACCACTCCCCCCGTTTCTCCGCCGAGGAATCCCGCCTCCTCTTCGGCCCTGACTCCGCCGACTCCGGATCTCCCCGCTCCGGCCGTTCCGCGAATCCGCCTGTCGCACACCTGAACACCACCGTCGACCGGCCGCATCTGCTCTCCCGGTTCGCTCCGGTGCTGATTCTGCTCGCGGTCATGTGGGTCGTCGAGATCGTCGATGCGATCCTCCCCGCCGACCTCGACTTCTTCAGTCTGCAGTCGTGGAATCCGCTCTCGCTCTACGGCCTGGTGACCTCGCCGCTGCTGCACTCGGGATTCGGCCATCTCCTGGCCAATACCTTCCCGTTCCTCGTCCTCGGCGTCGTCATCGCGTTCGAAGGCAAGCGGCGCTTCTGGACCGTCACGGGCATCACTGCACTGAGCTCCGGGCTCGGCGCGTGGCTGACGACTCTGCCCGGCCAGCACATCGTCGGTGCCTCCGGCATCGTCTTCGGATTCTTCGGCTACCTCGCCCTGCGCACCTGGTTCACCGATGACCTTCTGCGCAAGATCATCTACTTCGCCATCGGCCTGTTCATCTTCGTCACCTACGGTGCATCGATGATCTTCGGCATGCTCCCGCAGACCAACGACATCTCCTGGCAGGGTCACCTGTTCGGATTCGCCGGCGGCATCTTCGCCGCATGGTGGCTGCACCGTCGCCCGGAGAAGCAGAAGACGGCCTGACGCTTTTCAGCGCCTGACGCCTGTCAGCGTCCGAGACCCGATCAGCGCGAGTGGAACTTCTGCTGCATGTCGGTGAGTCCGTTGACGATGAGTTCTTCGACGCCGTCGGCGAGGTCGGAGACGAACATTGGCAGGGTCGTGCGTTCGTCCTTCATGAATGGGCGCAGCACGTAGTCGGCGGTGTCCTGTCGTCCCGGCGGGCGTCCGACTCCCGCTCGGACCCGCAGATAGTCCTTCGTGCCCAGCACTGAGGTCATCGAGCGCAGGCCGTTGTGCCCGCCCTCTCCCCCGCCGAGTTTGGCCTTGATGACGTCGAAGTCGAGATCCACATCGTCGTGGACGGCGATGATCCGGTCGGTATCGATTCCATAGAAGTCGGCCAGTGCGCGCACCGGTCCGCCGGATTCGTTCATATATCCCGTCGAGGTGGCCAGGACCACGCGCGGGCCGGGCAGTCCCGGAACGCTGCCGGTCGACAGCCGCCCGGTTCCGACGTTCGCGCGCAGCTTCGTCCGCGTCAGCGTGGTTCCGATGCGGGAGGCGAGTTCGGCGATGACCATCTGTCCGATGTTGTGCCGGGTCGTTTCGTATTTGGGTCCGGGGTTGCCCAGCCCGAAGACCAACCATGCTTCGTTCGACATTGCCGTCGTTGTCCGTCCTGTCCATGCCCGCGAACCGGGCGGTGATGCTTTTGCTCGCCGGTGGGCGAGACACGTGCCGGGGTTCTCCGCTGTGAAACGAATTCGGTGGGCCGCCCACAACAGGCGACCCACCGAACAGCGTAGTCAGTCAGTGCTCCTCACTGCACCTCAGTGCAGTGAGGAGAGAAGATCACTCCTCTTCGGAAGCCTCTTCTGCACCGGACTCCTCAGCAGACTCTTCCTCGGTCGACTCTTCGGGGTCTTCCTCGGCGTCGGACTCGGTGTCCATCGCGATCTCTTCGGAGACGTTGACGATGAGCTGCTCTTCGTCGGCGATGAGCTCGACGCCTGCAGGCAGCTCGACCTGACCGGCCAGGACGTGCTCGCCGGCGGGGCGGCCTTCGATGGAGACCTCGATGAGCTCGGGCAGCTTGGTCGCATCGGCCTTGACGGCGATGGTCGACTCTTCCTGCGAGACCATGGTGCCGGGAGCGGCTTCTCCGACGACGTGGATCGGAACGTCGACCTCGATCTTCTCGCCGCGCTTGACGACGATGAGGTCGAGGTGCTCGATGTTACGACGGACGGGCTCGATCTGGACGTCACGCGCGATGGCGAGGACGTTCTTCGAACCGTCGGTGCTTTCGATCTCGAGCAGTGCGTTGGCGTGCTTGAGAGCCAACATGGTGGCGTGGCCTTCGAGCGACACGTGCACGGGTTCTCCGCCGTGACCGTAGATGACAGCGGGGATGCGTCCCGCGCGGCGGATGCGGCGCGCTGCGCCCTTGCCGAACTCGTTGCGAGCTTCGGCCAGAAGTTTGAAGTCAGCCATTTTCTCTCCTTCGTGGTGAACTTACCTTCGAGCACCACGGCGAAACAGCCTGAGTACCCACGCGAACCTCGAACCCAGTGGGCTCACGTTCGTGGGACAGGACCGCGTCGATCACGGAGACATCAGTCTCCCTCGCCGAGGCAACCCGACTATTCTACGGCACCGTCCGTTTCGGCACCAATCCGAGAGGTCACGGCCGCGGCACATGCGTCGATTCCGGTCTCGGTGAGGAGGATGTCGTAGTGGTTCGTCCCCGGCACATCGACGATGTCCATCTGCGGCCACTGCCGAGCGAAGTCCTCGGTCAGCTCCGTCGGGTACAGTCCCGGTTCGGCGGCGACGAGGTCGCGTTCGGCGAAGAGGAAGACCACCTCGGACTGGGAGTCGTCGCTGTCCATCACCGTCTCCAGGGCCTCACGATAGTCGGATCCGGTGTACATGTCCGCCGAATCGGCCTGCATCGCCTCGACCGAGGTCGAGGGCTGGAACGAGTGATCGTCCTTGGCCGCCAGATCGTAGACGAAGCTCTCGGTCGCCACGGTGTCGAGGCCGTCGACGAAGGCGGGGTGAGCGGCGAAGAACGCCAAGTACTCCTCGACGCTGCCGAAGGTCATCGACAGCCGCTCGGCGGCCGGGCCGAGGACGGCGGCGATGAGGTCATCGGTGTCGAGGTCCTCGTCGTGAAGGTCATCGACGGGACCGTCTCCATGGGACTGCCCCACGGGCAGGGGAAGTCCCCCGTCGATGAGGACGGGGCCGCGGAATCGCCTGGCCGCCTCGGCGCCGGTATCGATGTTCTGCTCAGCCGCCGTGCCTGCCAGGGTCATGGCGACGAACCCGCCCATGGAATGCCCGACCAGAGTGACCGGGCCCTCCGGGGCGAAGGCGTCGAGAACGGCGGTGACATCCTGTGCGTGGGCGGCCATCCCGAACGGACCGGGCAGGGTGCGGGAGTCGGCGCGTCCGCGCAGGTCGGGGCCGATAATGCGGACCCCGGGGAGGGCGGAGACGAGGCCGGCGAAGAACAGATGGTTGGAGGTGATGCCGTGGATGACGCACACGGTGGGCACGCGTCCGGGGCCGCTGGCCACCGGCTCCCACACTCCCACGGACAGCTGCCCTCCGGGGACGTCCACGCGGTACCGGTTGTAATCGTGTGAGGACATCGTCCCTGATCCCTTCGCTTAGGCGTTGCCTCCAGTGTAGGACCTCACGGCAACCGCGACGATGGGTTCCGGGTGCGGGACCACCGGACTTCCCGGTTCCGGTGCATCGGACTCGCCGGATGCGGGCGAACTCGGTCCGGATACGACGGACCCCCGAGCCGGTGGCCGACGCGGGGTTCCGTCAGTGTCCGCACCCTCGTAGGGGCGGCCGCACTTTCAGACCTTGTGGTCTTAGAGTCTGTGGTCTCAGACCCTGTGGACTCAGACCTCGAAGAGGCTCGTGACCGATCCGTCTTCGAAGACCTCGTGCACCGCACGGGCGATGAGCGGGGCGATGGAGAGCACTGTGAGCTTGTCGAAGATCTTGTCCTCGCTCAGCGGCAGGGTGTTCGTGACGATGACCTCTTCGGCCACGGAGTTCGACAGGCGTTCGACGGCCGGGCCGGAGAACACGGCGTGGGTGGACACGACGATGACGCCCTTGGCGCCGGCAGCCATGCAGGCATCGGCGGCCTGGACGATGGTGCCTCCGGTGTCGATCATGTCGTCGACGAGCACGCAGGTGCGTCCCTCGACCTCACCGACGACGCGGTTGGCCTTGGTCTCGTTCGGTCGGGTGATGTCACGGGTCTTGTGGATGAAGGCCAGCGGCACTCCGCCCAGCGAGTTCGACCAGTTCTCCGCGACCTTGATGCGTCCGGCGTCGGGCGAGACCACGGCGAGGTCGCCGGGGTACTTGTCCTTGACGTAGCCGGCGAGGATCGGCATCGCGATGAGGTGGTCGACGGGGCCGTCGAAGTAACCCTGGATCTGCGCGGTGTGCAGGTCGACGGTGATGATGCGGTCGGCACCGGCGGTCTTGTACAGATCGGCGACGAGGCGGGCGGAGATAGGCTCGCGTCCGCGGTGCTTCTTGTCCTGCCTGGCGTACGGGAAGAACGGTGCGATGACGGTGATGCGCTTGGCCGAAGCCCGCTTGAGGGCGTCGACCATGATCAGCTGCTCCATCAGCCATTCGTTGATGGGAGCGCAGTGGGACTGCAGGACGAAGACGTCGCTGCCGCGCACTGACTCGGAGTAGCGGACGTAGATCTCACCGTTCGCGAAGTTGTAGATGTCGGTGGGGAGGAGTTCGGTCCCCAGGTTCTCCGCGACTTGTTCGGCGAGTTCGGGATTCGCCCGACCGCTGACCAGGACGAGCTTCTTATCGCCCGCCGTCGTTATCTCATTCACTGATCCGTTCCCCTTCGGATGCGTTTTCGGCTGCCTGCGCTGCAGGCGTGCCGGGACGGTTTGTCTGGACCCAGCCCTCCAGGTTGCGCTGCGGTGCCACCGAAATGGCCAGCGCTCCTGCAGGGACATCCTTGCGCACCGTCGTGCTTGCACCCGAATAGGCGCCGTCGCCCACGGTGACAGGGGCGACATACATATTGTCCGAACCCATGCGTGCATGCTTGCCGATGACGGTGCGGTGCTTGTTGACGCCGTCGTAGTTGACGAACACCGAGGCGGCTCCGATGTTCGAGCCCTCCCCGATCTCGGCATCGCCGACATAGGAGAGGTGGGGCACCTTCGCACCCGTGCCGATATCGGCGTTCTTGGTCTCCACGAAGGTGCCGATCTTTCCGGATTCGCCGAGCTTGGTGCCCGGGCGCAGGTAGGCGAACGGTCCGACTGAGGCGTTCGGACCGACGACGGCGAGTTCGCCGTGGGTGCGCACGACCTTGGCACCCTCCCCCACCTCGGTGTCCTTCAGCGTGGTGTCGGGACCGACGGTGGCACCGGCAGCGATGTCGGTGGCGCCCAGCAGCTGGGTGCCCGGGAGGATCGTCGCATCGGCGGCGATGGAGACGTCGACGTCGATCCATGTGGTGTCGGGGTCGATGATGGAGACTCCGGCGCGCATGAACTTCTCGCACTGGCGACGGTTGAGCTCCTTGCCGAGGTTCGCCAGCTGCACGCGGTCGTTCGCCCCTTCGACCTGCCACAGGTCGTCGGTGGCGGTGGCGGCGACGGAGCGGCCGGCCTCCCGGGAGTGGCCGATGACGTCGGTGAGGTACTTCTCGCCCTGCGCGTTGTCAGTGGTCAGAGAGGCCAGGCCTTCCCTGAGCGCGGAGGCGTCGAAGGCGTAGATGCCGGAGTTGATCTCACGGACGGCCCGCTCGGTCTCGTTCGCGTCCTTCTGCTCGACGATGCGCAGCAGGGAGCCGGCTTCGTCGCGGATGATGCGGCCGTACCCGGTCGGGTCGTCCACCTCGGCGGACAGGACGGTGACGGCGTTGGCGTTGGATTCGTGGATTTCGACGAGGCCCGTGATCGTCTCGGTGGTCAGCAGCGGCACATCGCCGTAGGTGACGACGACGGTTCCGGTGAGGTCCTCGGGCAGCTGAGTCAGCGCGCATTCGGTGGCGCTTCCGGTGCCCGGAACTTCGTCCTGGTCGGCGATGAGCAGGGTCCGCTGGGAGGACACGGGAAGGGAGTCGAGGTGGGCGACGAGCTGATCGCGTTCGTGGCGGACGACGACGACGAGATGTTCGGGAGAGGTTCCGGCCGCTGCTGCGACGGAGTGATGAAGCAGGGAGCGTCCGCCGATGGGATGCATCACCTTGGGAAGAGCCGACTTCATTCGAGTGCCTTGGCCCGCTGCCAGGACGATGACGGCGGTCGGATGAGTCTGCGACATAGTTGAATCCTTCGCATGTCGGGTTGGGCCAGCTCCGCCCATAGGATTCGAACCTATACTGCACGGCTCCAAAGGCCGGCGTGCTGCCATTACACCAGGGCGGAACAGCGTGCACCAGTAGAGGGGCCCGCGCTCACGAGACACCATCATGCCACTACGATTAACTGTATGGAAATTCTACGCGAGATTCTTCTGACCCTGCATCTGCTGGGTATGGCGATCATTGTCGGCGGCTATTTCACCGTCATCCGCTCCCCCAAGGTGATGCCCGGAATGCTGCACGGGTCCTATCTGCAGCTGGTCACCGGCCTGCTGCTCGTGGGTCTGGCCGAGATGGGCGATGGCGACGTCAACCATATGAAGATCGGCATCAAGCTGGTCGTGGCGATCCTCGTCACGGTCTTCGCCTTCATCGGGAACAAGAAGCAGAAGGCCTTCGCCGCTGCTGCCCCTGCCGAGGGCGGCGCCACAGCGACGAAGAACCCGTCGGCGACCATGGCTCACCTCGTCGTCATCTTCGCGGTGATCAACGTCATCGTGGCCGTCTTCATCCACTGACCCACTAATTACTACCTGACGGCGGCTCAGCAACCTCGCGCGAGGTTGCTG